>DYST01000028.1:0-16502 GCA_020726325.1 Thiomicrospira cyclica
TAGGGTGGATTTTCTGATCGTTAGGGCTAACGCACAGTAACTTGTGCAGCAATATCACTGATTGTTGGTAAATTCAGTTGATATTGCTCTGCTAAAGAAATCGCCCGAGCTAATCGGGTGGGAGCACTCCGTCCCATGCAATTGTGGTGTGGGTCACCGTAACAAGCAGTAATCAAGGCTTGCATGAGGCTTTCGTGGTCGAAGCATTGCTGTGTTAAGGCTTCTTGTAATTGAATGACTTCTTTGGCAACCGCTTGCATGAGTTGGTGGTGCTCCTCGACCAGTTCTCGCGTGTTACCGCCAGCGACCAAACCTGCAATATTGGTGGTTTGAATATAAAGGTTCTTAACAACCAATTCAAATAATCGTTCAGACTCATTTTTCAACGTACGTATCGGTAGATTGAGCTTTGCATAACTAGCACTAACTTCTGCTGCTAACCTACCATAAACAACCGATGGCAAAACCACTTGCGCTACTTTTCCTGCCTTTTTTTCAAACCAAACCGAAATCACAGTCGGATTGGCAATGTCATGTTGTTGCCAGTCGTTAGGTAAAAGTTCATTTTGAATGAGTACCAAGCGATCATGCCATACTGTCGGTATGTCCCTTAGTGCTGTCTGAATGTCTTTTTCGGCAACGCAGAGCCAAACACTCTGTGGCGTGGGATAAGTGTTAGCAATTTCAGTCAGGCTATGTTCACGCAAAACAGGCACGACTTGATGCCCATTCTTTAATAGCCCGGTCGCAAAAATACTGCCCAATTCGCCTAAACCAATCACAATACTTGTTTTCATTTTTTTGCTCGCTTTGTTTGTTTTCAGTAATTTTAACTGATTATCTATTTTGTGGACAATCAAACCGTTATAATGCCATACTATGAAAAATAAGTCTAAAGCCAAACAAAACATGCCAGAAATGCAGTCTAAAATTCAAGAGAACCTTGAGTTAACCGTCCCGAGTCTTGATGTCCATCTTGCCCTAGATCCTGAACAGCAACGCGAAGCAGAAAAATACGACAATCCTGTCCCGAGTCGTGAATATATTATGAAATTGCTTGAAGAGTCAGGTAAACCGATGTTTGCCGATGAAATTCAACAAGCTTTGCATGTTTCAGACGAAGAGCGTATGGAAGGGGTGCGTCGTCGCCTAAAAGCGATGGTGCGTGATGGTCAATTATTGCAAAACCGTAAAGGTGCATTTGGGTTGATTCAACGTATGGATTTAACGCGTGGTCGCGTCCATGCCCACCCTGATGGTTTTGGTTTTTTAGTACCAGATGTCGGTGGTGATGATTTATTCTTACCCTTCCGTGAAATGCAACGTGTGATGCATGGTGATATCGTGCTGGCACAGGTGGTCGATGTCGATCATCGTGGTCGTCAGATTGGTGCGATTGTTGATATTGTTGAACGTGCCCATCAACAGGTTGTTGGTAAACTCATTTTTGAACATGGCTTAGCGTTTGTTCGTTCTGAAAATAAACGGATTACGCAGGATGTTCTGATTCCAATCGATGCCATGCTGGGGGCGAAAGAAGGGCAGTTAGTGATTGCTGAAATCATTCATCCGCCAACCAATCGTTCGAGTGCTGTTGGTCATATTAAGCAGATTCTGGGCGACAATATGGATCCTGGTGTCGAGATTGAGGCTGCGATTCATGGCTACAATTTACCCAATACTTGGTCTGATGCGTTATTAGCCGAAGTGGCAGCACTACCTGACACGGTTATCGAAAGCGATTTAGAAGGGCGCGAAGATATTCGTCATTTGCCTTTGGTTACCATCGATGGTGATGACTCGCGTGATTTCGATGATGCGGTTTATGCGGCAAAACGTCCTGATGGCAGTTGGCGTTTAATTGTTGCCATTGCCGACGTTGCACATTATGTCCAAGCGGGTTCTGCCCTAGACGAAGAGGCAATTAAGCGCGGTAATTCGGTCTACTTCCCGCAACGCGTCATTCCCATGTTGCCAGAAAAGTTATCGAATGAGTTATGTTCACTCAATCCTCATGTCGATCGTCTGTGTATGGTCGCTGATTTGTCATTAAATGCAGATGGTACGGTTCGTCGTAGTCGCTTCTATAATGGCGTTATGCATTCTCATGCGCGTTTAACCTATAACGTTGTTGCTAAAATTGTCGTCGCTAAAGATGAAGCGGCACGAGAACAGCATAAAGCCTTAGTCAAACAGCTCGATGGGCTTTATGAGTTGTATCATGCCTTGCGTGTTTTGCGTACAGCGCGTGGCGCAATTGATTTTGATACCGTCGAAACAAAAATTATTTTTGATGAAGATCGTAAAATTGACCGCATTATGCCAATGGAACGCAATGATGCCCATAAACTCATCGAAGAGTGTATGTTGCTTGCTAATGAGTCGGTTGCTAAGCATTTATCAAAAGCAAAATTACCAACCTTATACCGTTTGCATGAATCTCCTCCAGCGGAAAAACTATCGGCATTGCACCATTTTTTAGCAGACTTTAGACTGCAACTCGGTGGTGGCGATGAGCCAAAAGCGACCGATTACGGTAATCTCATTCAATCCATTCAAGATCATCCAAACAAAGATCTCATTGAAACGGTATTGTTGCGTTCTATGGCGCAAGCAACTTATAGTCCGAAAGAAGGCGGTCACTTTGGTTTGGCATATGAGCATTATTTACATTTTACCTCGCCGATTCGCCGTTACCCAGATTTAATGGTACATCGTGGTCTTAAGCACTTAATTTCAAAAGCGAAGAAAACAGATTGGGCATGGTCTGAAGCTCAGCTAGAGCAGTTGGGTCAGCAGTGTTCAACGACCGAACGTCGTGCTGATGAAGCGGTGCGTGATGCAACGAATTGGCTAAAATGTGAGTATTTATCGCACTTTGTCGGTGATACTTTTATGGGAGCGATTAGTTCTGTTGCCAGTTTTGGTGTCTTTGTTCAGCTCGATCATTTGTTTGTTGAAGGTTTGATTCATGTTACCGAACTGGGTGATGAGTATTTCCACTTTGACCCCGTTAAGCATTTAATGCTCGGTGAGCGCACGGGTAAGCTTTATCGTTTGGGTGATCGTGTGACGGTTCAAGTTGCGAAGGTGAATTTGGATGAGCGCAAAATTGATTTTTGTTTTCCAAAAACAGAAAAGTCAGCAACAGAAAATGCCTTAACCTCTGCTAAGATGCCTTCTAGGACGAAAAAACCAAGTGCGAATACGAAGACAAAAGCACCACGTCGTGAAACAGGTGCTTATACGCCCAGACATGATCCTGCTAAAGATCAGGTTGAAGCCATTCGTGCTTTAATGCTTGAAGATGAAGTTGTGAGTGACGATGCTTCTGAAAAGAAGCCAGCACCTAAAAAGAAACGTCGTCGTAACAATAATCGTCGTCGCCGTGAGCCGAGTGCGTCGTGAGTATCGGTGACGTTCATCCTGGGTGGCATGCAGCGGAGTCTGCTCTTGCCAAACATCCAGAGTACGTCCTCAAACTTTGGTTACAGCAGGGGCGTGACGATAAACGTGCTACTGCTTTAGCAGCGCAAGCCAAAGAGATGGGAATACCCATCGAAATGGTCAGTCGCAGCGCGTTAGAAAAACACAGTCGCGTACATCAGGGTGTCATTGCTTGGTTAAAAAGCCAGACACTACCTGCTGAAACTGAATTGTTTGATTTGCTCGACAAGTTAGATCATCCCCCATTTTTGTTAGTTCTTGATGGTATTCAGGATCCGCATAATCTTGGTGCTTGTTTGCGTACTGCTGATGCTGCTGGTGTTGATGCGGTGATTATTCCCAAACATCATGCGGTTGGTTTAACGCCTGCGGTACGCAAGGTTGCTTGTGGTGCGGCAGAAGCCTTGCCGATTTTTCAAGTGACGAATCTTGCTCGTACCTTAGAACATTTCAAAAAACGTGACATTTGGATTAGTGGTTTGGCATTAAGTGACGAAGCGGTCAGTATCTATGATGCGCCTTGGCAGGGTGCTGTCGCTATTGTGATGGGTTCTGAGGACACAGGCTTGCGCCCGATTACCATTAAGCAGTGCGATCGTCTCGTCATTATTCCGATGTTGGGCAGGGTGCAAAGCTTAAATGTTTCGGTGGCGACGGGTATTGTGCTTTACACTGCGGTTCAGCAAAGGCAGTAAGTTTTTTACGGATAGGCTTCTCTTATAAAATAAATGTAACTACTCAGTCCCTACAGCAGGCTACGACCAAAGTCTGACAAGCTGCTATAAAATAAGCTATACTAAGCGATATGAATCAATCAATACGCCCGACTTGTCAGGTCTCGACTGATTGGTATTGCGGTTTGATGCATTCTAATTTCTTCCTGTCTTTTAATTTAATCGCCTTAGGGCGGTTTTGTGCTACTGGGAATTGTTTTATATAGCACCAAGTGCTATAATCGAAGCATGAATACATTTTTGCAAAAAGCGATATGGACAATATTAAAGACGATAGATTGAGGGAGCTTAGGCTTTTAGCTAAAAGTTATGCTGGCTTAAGAGCGGAACAGTTTGATCTATTGGTTCGTGGTGAGGACTTATTGGAGATTTGCAATGAAGCATTATAAAAGTGATATTGCCGAGGCAGTCCATTCTTCTGCAAGTGCTTTAGCTAGAGTGGGTGCTATTGATAAAACAACGATGAGAGCGTTTGATGCTTCTTGTTTGTCGGATGTTCCTGCATTAATTCAGCCATATGAAATAAAAATAATTAGAGAGCAAAACAATGTCAGTCAGTCTGTTTTTGCGCACTATTTGAACACAAGTCTTTCGACCGTTCAAAAATGGGAAACTGGTGCTAAACAGCCAAGCGGAATGGCGTTAAAGCTTCTTTGGATAGTAAAGAAGCACGGTATTAATTTATTAGCCTAAGTTGCATAAGAAATGAAAAAGGCGTAAATTCTACTCATGAAGTTTGAATACGATGAGACTAGGAGATTGTGTTTTATCTTAACTGGGATGTCAATCCTGAGTTGTAGTTCTCGCCTAAATAAGCACGAATCACTTCAGCATTTGCGAGTAACTCGTTTGGTGTGCCAGCAGCGAGTATATGCCCTTCCGATAAAATATAGCCACGATCAACGACGGCTAAGGTTTCTCTGACGTTGTGGTCGGTAATCAAAATACCAATACCACTTTCCTTTAATTGTCGAATAATGCCTTGAATATCGGCAACAGCAATTGGGTCAACACCTGCAAAGGGTTCATCGAGCAATAAAAAATGCGGATTGATGGCGAGCGCGCGAGCAATTTCGGTGCGACGACGTTCACCACCCGATAAAGCCTGTCCCATTGTATCGCGAATATGGGTAATACGTAGGGCGTGAAGCAATGACTCTAGCCTATCCTGACGCTGTTCTAAATTCAAGTCTGGCTGCATCTCTAAAATAGACATGATATTATCAGCAACACTCATGCGACGAAAAATAGAGGCTTCTTGTGGTAGATAGCCTACGCCGAGCTTTGCCCGTTTATGCATGGGCAGTTGAGTAATATCTAACCCATCTAGTAAAATTTTACCGGCATCACTATTCACAAGACCTGTCATCATATAGAAAGTGGTTGTTTTGCCCGCACCGTTAGGACCTAATAAGCCAATGACCTCGCCACTCGATACCGAAAAGCTGACATCTTGTACGACATGACGTTTTTTATAGCTTTTCGCTAGGTTTTGGGCATTAAAGTGATGGTTTTCTATTTTATTCATATTCTTTCATTTTTAGAGCTGAAGCTTTGAAGGCTTAATTTTCAGGTTGTATGGTCATTTTGACACGACCATTTTGTTTACTGCCATTGGCTTCAAAGGTTTCATCTTTGTTATGAATCACAATTTTATCTGCTCTGATGCGACTACCGTTATCCATAATCATACTGGCATTGTCAATCAGGGTAATGGTGCCTTTTTCTTGGTCAAAGAGAATTTGTTTGGCTTCGCCAGTAACCCATTGTTGTTTTTTGGGTAAAAAGTCTTTGAATACAGCAGGATTACCAATAATGGTTGCTGTGCGTAATTTATCGCTGGGATGAATCAGCTTCAGTTGAGCACCTTGTAGTTCTAACTTGTTACGATTCAGTTGTACATTGCCACGATACTCGCTTTGTCCTGCTTTACTTTGACTGATGAGTTGATCAGCACTGACCGTAATTGGATAAACTTTATCGTCATTGTTTGTTTTACTGGCAGCAAATGGACTATTCGATAATAATACACAGCATAATAAAATGAGCTGTTGCGCACCGATACGCTTATTGCCAGTGTGATTGAACATGATGCGTAAACTCATAATTTCCTTCTTCATAATTACCCACCAAACTGTCAGCTTGAATGGTTTGTTTACTGTCAGTGATACGCAGGCTATTAGGGCTATTAAGGCTGTGCTGCTGAATATCCATAATCAATTTTTCTGTGTTTAGGGTGCGTATTTCACCTGATGTTGTTGCCTGCTTTAGAACGACTTGTTGGTTAAGTTCAAACAAATTGCCCTGTAGTTTAGCTTGCTGGCTATTGCCATCAAAAAAATTGCCTGCACTACTACCAACAAAGTGATAAGGCTCAAGTATGCTGCTATCTTGTGCTTCATCATAAATAAGGTGTTTACTGTGAAAGCTGAACTTTCTATCTGTCTCTTGTCGGTCTAATAACAAGCCACTAATCTGCGTCATTTCAATTTGTAAACTGCTTTTTTGTGCGATCAATGTAGTGCCTTGTTTGCTATAGGGAAGATAGGAAAGCCCCACAGCGGCAAAGACAAATAGAATTAAAAAAGCCAGACGTAACATATCAAATTTAACGCAAGTATTGCGTAATCAGTGCTTCTAATTTGCCCTGAGCACTTAAAATTAAATCACAGACTTCACGCGCAGCACCAGCACCAGCGGCTGCGTGTGTAATATAGTGGGCACGATCTTTGACGGCATCATAAGCACTGGGAACGCTAATGGCGAGTCCGCAACGCATCATAACAGGGAGGTCGAGTAAATCGTCACCGACATAGCATACATTTTGATCTTGAATAGCTAATTCTGTAATGAGGTGTTGATATACCGTTCCTTTATCACGTGCACCTTGAAAAACATATGTAATGCCAAGGTCACTCATGCGCTTTGCGACTAAATGAGAGTGACGCGCAGTAATGATCGCAATCGGAATCCCAGCTTGTTGTAACTGTTTCATGCCATGACCATCATGGGCATGAAAGGCTTTAAATTCATTGCCCTGATTGTCATAATAAAGGCGACCATCGGTGAGTACGCCATCGACATCAAATATGGCGAGTTTTACTTGTGCGAGTGCTTCTGTGAGTGCCGAATCGGTTAATAACATGTCGCTTCTCTGTTTGGTCAAAGCCGTTAATGATAGAAGAAAAAAGCGCAATTGAGAACAGATAAAGTATCAATTTTACAAATCATCCGAGTAATATCCCATTTTAATGATACAAATCAGTAAAATATAGGCTAAAATTAGCACTTGTGTTTAAATCATAAGAAGCATTTTTTGTGTCAGAGACTCTAATAGATAAAGCTGCGACTCAGAAGCGTTGGATTGGTGTTGCTGTATTAGATTGGGCATCTCCCGCTTTAGCAAGTTTTTACCCCACAGATGTACCGCAAGATTGGCAGTTAACATGGTATGCCAATTGGTGTATGGCAGTTGTGCTTCCATCGAGTCGTTGGTTGGCTGCAGATGCTGCTGTTTGTGCGCAGTGGAGCGAGCAAACACAGGATAATTTTTGGTTTTATTTGTTTTGTGAATCATCAGAGCAGCTTAAGCAGGCAGCTCAACTTGCGCCAGCATTTAATGGTAAGTGTGCTGGTCTGATTGTTGCTCAAGATGCTGCTGTTGAGCTTTGTTCTATACCCGTTTTACGTTTAGGTGATTCCGTTTTATTTTGTCATGCGGATGGTTTGCGTATGGCACGTGCTCAAATTGATGCTTGGTTAAAAGATTTTACAGGGGAGCATGGGTTGATTATGCTAGATGGTCAAATCGTATCACAGATTAAAGAAGTGCAAACTTTATTAGAATTGATGGGTGTTTTATCGTGACAACAAGTATTGTCGAAATTAAACAGTTAAGCTTTGCTCGTGGTGAGCGCCTCATCTTTGATGACGTTAGCATCTCAATACCGCGTGGTAACATTACGGCAATTATGGGGCCTTCTGGAACAGGTAAAACAACCTTGTTAAAACTAATAGCTGGGCAGTTAACGCCCAGCACAGGCAGCGTTCACGTTGATGGCTTGAATGTTCACACCCTAGCAAGAGCGGATTTATTCACGCTGCGTCAACGTATGGGGATGTTATTCCAAAGTGGTGCTTTGTTAACCGACTTGTCCGTCTTTGAAAATGTGGCTTTGCCCTTACGTGAACATAGTAAATTACCAGAAGTAGCCATTCGTCAATTGGTCTTAATGAAGTTAGAGGCGGTTGGTTTACGCGGTGCGGCTTGGATGATGCCTTCCGAATTGTCGGGCGGTATGTCGCGTCGTGTTGCCTTGGCGCGTGCGGTTGCACTCGATCCGCAAATGATTTTTTACGACGAGCCTTTTGCAGGGCAAGATCCGATTACGATGGGGGTTCTGGTGCGTCTGATTCGTACGCTTAATGATGCGATGGGGCTAACGAGTGTGGTTGTGACGCATGATGTCGATGAAGTCTTGTCGATTGCTGATTATGCGGTTGTGCTGTCAGAGGGGCGTGTTGTTTCTGCTGGTACAACGGATGCCCTGCGTGCTTCTCGTGATCCATGGGTGAAGCAATTTATTAACGGTGAAGCCGATGGTCCCGTTCCCTTTAATTATCCTGCACCAGATTATGCCAGTGATTTATGGGAAGCAAAACGATGAATGCATGGTTGGAAAAGAAAATCATTGCCTTAGGTGATGGTTTTATGTCGATTGCACGCGCTTTTGGTCAAGGTTGGTTGTTCATGTTACTCCTTGTTGGTGCATTGCCAGCGTCGATTGTTCGTGTGAGTGCATGGATTCGTCAACTGTATTTTGCTGGTGTTTTGTCCTTGCCAATTATTTTAGTGGCGGGTTTGTTTGTCGGTATGGTACTGGCATTGCAGGCTTATAATATTCTGGTTAATTTTAATGCCACCGAAACGGTTGGTGTGATGGTCGCTTTAACCTTGTTGCGTGAGTTGGGTCCTGTTGTTGCAGCATTGTTATTTGCGGGGCGTGCAGCTTCAGCATTGACCGCAGAAATCGGTTTGATGAAATCAACTGAGCAGTTGTCAGCGTTAGAAATGATGGGTTTAGACCCATTTGTGCGTATTTTTGCCCCACGCTTTATCGCTGCTTTAATTGCTTTGCCTTTGTTAACCATGTTGTTTAACGTGCTGGGTATATTTGGTGGTTATTTAATTGGCGTTGAAGCCTTGGGTATTGATACGGGGACTTTTTGGTCGCAAATGCAGGCTGCAGTAGAATGGCAAGAAGATGTGATGGGTAGTGTGATTAAATCACTTGTTTTTGCATTGGTCATTGCAGCGATCGCTTTATTTCAGGGGGCGCAATGTTTGCCGACGGCAGAAGGTGTCAGTATGGCAACGACACGCACGGTGGTGCATAGTTCGCTCGCTGTTTTGGGCTTAGATTTTGTGCTCACGGCACTGATGTTTGATTAAGGAAGTTTTTATAAAATGCAAGCAACAAGAAAGATGGAGTTTTGGGTTGGTCTGATGGTGTTAATGGCACTGTTAGGTAGCTTATTTATGGCATTAAAAGTCAGTAATTTCGGTAAGTTGGCAGGATTGCAAGATGGCGATACATATCCTGTTACTGCTAGTTTTTCAGATATTGGTGGTTTAAAGCCACGCTCTAAGGTAACAATGGGTGGTGTTGTTGTTGGTCGTGTGCGGAGTATTAGCCTCGATACACAAACCTTTAAGGCATTAGTGACGATTGATATTGATCGTACTTTTACCAATATTCCTGCAGATTCTTCGGCGAGTATTTTAACATCGGGTTTGTTGGGTGATCAGTATATCGGGCTTGAACCTGGTGGTGATGATGCCAATTTAAGTGCAGGCAGTAAAATCGAGCACACCCAATCGGCAATGGTATTAGAAAAATTGATTGGTCAGTTTTTGGTTAAGTTAAGCGAAAAATGAGGTGTGTGATGCAACTTAAAAAATGGTTTGGATTGTTTTTATTGGGTGTTTTTTTATCAATGCCAGCAGCGGCAATGATTAACGAAAAAGACCCTGTTGCTCAGGTACAAAAAGTATCAGATCAGCTCGTTTCTCGTTTGGAAAGTGAGCGTAAGCAGTTAGAGGCGAGTAATGATCGCATTAACGCTTTGGCAGAAGAGCTTGTGTTTCCGTATGTTGATATTGGCAAGATGTCGCGTTTTGTTTTAGGGGCAACGTGGCGCACGGCAACGCCAGAACAAAAGGATACTTTTGCTCAGTTATTTAAACGCTTGTTGCTGAATAGTTATGCACGTAGCTTTTTAAAATTGCAGATTGATCATATTGAGTTTGCGGAAAGTCGCGCTGGTAGTGGGGCGAATGATCGAGAAGTTCCCGCCACTGTTTTTGAAAAAACAGGCAATCGTATTCCTGTTGTGTTTCGTTTACTACCTGTAGGGGATAGTTGGAAAACCTACGACGTTGAGATTGAGGGCATTAGCTTATTGCTCAATTATCGCAGTATTTATTCTGTTGAAATTGAACAGAAGGGTTTACCAGCTGTGTTGACACAAATGAAGGCACAAGTGAATGGCAACTAATGCTCACGCTTGGCGACAGCAAGAAAAAACACTTATTTTACAAGGGTTTTGGTTGCGAGATCAGGTCGCGCTAGCTTTGCCATTATTGCCAAAGTCAGGCATTGCATCTGTAGATATGCAAGCGGTGACTCAAGTAGATAGTTCGCTGATGACCGTATTGTTGAGCATTCGCAGCGAATCTGGGCAGATAGTCTTGCGCGGTGTATCACAACAAGTGGGCTCGTTATTGACCTTGTATGGTTTAAATGATTTTTTTATACAAGATGAGGCTCAAAACAGTGCCTAATGCGATTGCGGTCGAAATTACCAATCTGCATAAGTCCTATCAGGGCGTTGCCGCGTTGACAGATGTTTCTTTGCAGATACCAGAAGG
Organism: Thiomicrospira cyclica; assembly: GCA_020726325.1. Taxonomy (GTDB): domain Bacteria; phylum Pseudomonadota; class Gammaproteobacteria; order Thiomicrospirales; family Thiomicrospiraceae. The sequence goes on from DYST01000028.1 coordinate 11,113, forward strand.
TAGCTTTTTTGCCTTGCTTGGTCCTAATGGTGCGGGTAAGTCAACGCTGATTGGTGCGATATCTGGATTAATCAAACCTGACTCGGGTCGTATTCGTGTGATGGGGCATGATGTGCAAGCCGATTTTCGTAAGGCGCGTCGTGCGTTAGGCTTAGTACCGCAAGAGTTGATTGATGAGCCATTTTTTCCGATTCGTCAGTTGTTGCGTATTCAGGCTGGTTATTTTGGCTTGGGAAAGTCGCAATGGGCATGGATTGATGAGCTATTACAGCGTTTAGGCTTATGGGATAAACGCGATGCTTATATGTCATCATTATCGGGCGGCATGAAGCGTCGTGTGCTCATTGCCTTAGCATTGGTACATAAGCCTGCAGTGGTGGTGCTAGATGAGCCAACAGCTGGTGTCGATATCGAGCTACGTTTAAGTATGTGGGCATTTATTCGTGAGCTTCATGCTCAAGGTCATACCATTATTTTAACCACGCACTATTTAGAAGAAGCAGAGCAGCTTTGTGAAAAAATTGCGATTCTACGAGAAGGGCAGTTATTGGCATTAGAGGATACACAAACCTTAATTGCATCACATCCGTGGGAATACTTGGAAGTAACATTAGAAAACTTGCCTGCAGTATTGCCGCAAATGGTGACTGATTTGCTCCATCGTCGCAGTGCAAATAAATTGGTGTTGCGTCTCTCTCGTGATTTGGCGCGTAGTGAGCTGTTAGCCATACTCAGTGCGGCTGGTTTGGTGTTAACTGAAATGCGCCAGCTCGAAGCAAGCCTCGAAGATGTTTTTAGAACCTTAACCACTAATGGGGTTCATTCATGAGTATGCTTGGTTTTTTGACCTTGTGCAAAAAAGAAATTAATCGCTTTATGAGCGTTTCGGTGCAAACAATTTTCGCGCCCTTGGTTTCTACCTTGCTGTATCTGTTGATTTTTGGTCAAGTGATTTCGTCTGAGTCATCGGGCTTTGAGCATGTCAGCTATAATGCGTTTTTGCTGCCAGGTCTGATTATGATGACCATGTTACAAAATGCCTTTTCTAATAGTTCATCGAGTCTAATTCAATCTAAAATGTATGGTAATCTTGATTTATTGCTCTTAAGTCCCTTGTCAGCAACTGAGATTTTCTTGGCTTTTGTCCTTGGTGCAGTTGTTCGCGGTATGTTGGTCGGCATTGCGATTGCGCTGGTTAGTTATTTTTGGATACCTTTTGTTTGGATAAATCCGTTTTGGTTGTTATCATTTGCCCTACTAACCACTTTTGTGTTGGGTGCAATGGGCTTTTTAGCAGGTTTGTGGGCAGATAAATATGATAAATTAGCCGCTTTTCAAAATTTTGTGATTCTGCCTTTGACTTTTTTAAGTGGTGTATTTTATTCCGTTTCTGCGTTACCAGCATTTTGGCAGCAAGCAACCTGGTTTAATCCATTTTTTTATATGGTTGATGGCTTTCGCTATGGGTTTTTAGGCGTGTCTGATGTTTCACCTTGGCTGAGTTTGAGTGTGATCTTAGCCTTTGCGGTGGTGCTGTCCGCGCTGTGTTTGGTTTTGTTAGCTAAGGGTTGGAAAATCCGCCGTTAGTGTTGGTGTAAATTGCATCATGATGTTTTAATGTGTTATAAAATAAGGTTAATTAAACAATGACAGAACAAGAAGTTATGGCAAGAATTCAAGCTGCGTTGACGGATGCACAGGTATTTGTTTCAGGTGAAGATTGTCATTTGACTCTAACCATTGTGAGTGATGCCTTTGCAGGTAAAGCCTTGTTGGCGCGTCATCGACTCATTCAAGCGTTGTTTAAGGATGAGTTGGCATCGGGTAGTCTTCATGCTTTGTCATTAGTGACGCGTACACCTGCCGAACAGGCACAGCAAACAGGAGCTTGATTTTATGGATACTTTGGTAATTCAGGGTGGTGCTGTTCTGGGCGGCGAGTTAGATATTTCTGGTGCTAAAAATGCGGTGTTGCCGATTTTAGTCGCCAGTGTTTTAGCCAGTTCGACCGTAACACTAACGAATATTCCGCATTTGCGTGATGTGACAACCAGTATCGAGTTGTTAGCAACAATGGGTGCGGGTATTACGGTTGATGAAAAACTCGCCTTAGAAATCGACCCAACAACAGTGAACTTGTTTGAGGTGCCTTACGAATTGGTTAAGACCATGCGTGCCTCGATTTTAGTATTAGGTCCTTTGTTGGCGCGTCATGGCGAAGCACGTGTGTCCTTACCTGGTGGTTGTGCCATCGGTTCTCGTCCTGTCAATATCCACCTTGATGGCTTGCGGGCAATGGGAGCGGATATTAAGGTCGAAAAGGGGTTTATTGTTGCCACGGCTGATCGTCTGAAGGGGGCACATATCTTTATGGATATGGTGACCGTAACAGGAACTGAAAACCTCATGATGGCAGCAGCCTTAGCGCAAGGCGTAACAGTCTTAGAAAATGCGGCGCGTGAGCCAGAAGTGAGTGATTTAGCGCACTTCTTAAATGCGATGGGTGCGCAAATTGAAGGTATTGGTAGCTCTACGTTGCGCATTACAGGTGTTGAGCAGTTGCATGGTGTGGCTTATCGTGTTATTCCAGATCGCATTGAAGCGGGAACTTATTTGGCTGCTGCAGCCTTAACACAGGGTGATGTTACGCTGCGCATGGTAGAACCTAAGCACTTAGAAGCGGTATTGCTGAAGTTTGAAGAGGCTGGGGCGTTGATTGATACAGGTGTTGATTGGATTCATTTGGATATGCGTAATCGTTTATTAAAACCTGTCAATATTGTGACGATGCCCTATCCTGCTTTCCCTACCGATATGCAGGCACAGTTTTTGGTGATGAATACCTTAGCTAAAGGGGTGTCTCATGTTAAGGAAACGATTTTTGAAAATCGATTTATGCATGTGCCAGAGTTAGTGCGCATGGGTGCTAATATCACAATCGATGGCAATGTTGCCATTACCCAAGGTGTGAGCAAGTTAATTGGTACTTCTGTTATGGCAACGGATTTACGTGCCTCTGCTTCGCTGATTTTAGCAGGATTGGTCGCTGAGGGCGAAACCGTTATTAACCGTGTCTATCATATTGATCGTGGTTATGAGCGTGTCGAAGAAAAGTTTCATCGCATGGGCGCGAATATTCAGCGTCTGGCTACGTAAGAGAAAGGGAAAATAAAGCATGATTACGCTTGCCTTATCAAAAGGTCGTATTTTAAAAGATACTTTGCCATTATTAGCGAAGATGGGTATTGTCCCGACTGAAGATTTAGATAAAACACGCAAACTGATTATCCCAACAACGCGAGCGGATATTCAGTTGTTGGTTGTGCGTGCAACTGATGTCCCTGTTTATGTGGCGCAAGGTGGCGCAGATATGGGTATTGTTGGCAAAGATGTGCTGATGGAACAGGGTGGTGATAACCAGTTTGAATTACTCGATTTACAGATTGCACGCTGTAAGTTGATGGTTGCTGCCCCTGTTGGACATCAACGTCAGTCGCATCGGTTACGGGTAGCAACTAAGTATGTCAATGTGGCGCAGGATTACTTTGCCAGTAAAGGTGAACAAGTCGATTTAATTAAACTTTACGGCTCAATGGAGTTAGCCCCTTTAGTGGGCATGGCAGATTGTATTGTTGACTTAGTTGATACGGGTAATACCTTGCGTGCCAATGGCTTAGAGCCAACTGAGCATATTGCTGACATTAGTTCACGTTTGGTGGTTAATAGTTTGGCTTATAAGCGTCAACATGCAAGCTTACAAGCTTTAGTTAATGATTTAGCAACGCAAGTTGCTGCTGCAAATGAAGGAGCTGTGTCATGAGACACCTAAACAGTCAAACTACTGATTTTTGGTTATCGCTAGAAAATTTATTAGCGTGGGAATCTGTTTCTGATGATGCTGTGCAGTTAGCGGTTAAAACCATCGTTAACGATATTCGTACCGAAGGTGATGCTGCCTTAATTCGTTATACCAATCGTTTTGATCGTCGTGAAGTTTCATCTGCTGCTGAATTGGAAATTCCACATCACCGTTTACAACAGGCTTACGATGGCTTAACGCTTGAAGGTCAGCAAGCGCTTACCACAGCAGCAGCACGTATTCGCAGTTATCATGAACGTCAGGTGCAAAGCTCATGGCATTATGTTGAGGCGGATGGTACTTTATTGGGTCAACAAGTAACGCCGTTAGATCGTGTTGGTTTGTATGTACCAGGGGGTAAGGCTGCTTATCCTTCATCGGTATTGATGAATGCCATTCCTGCTAAGGTTGCAGGAGTTAAAGAATTGATTATGGTCGTACCAACACCCGATGACGTGGTGAACGAATGGGTGCTTGCTGCTGCTTATTTGGGTGGCGTTGATCGTGTCTTTACCGTTGGTGGAGCGCAGGCTGTCGCTGCTTTGGCATATGGCACAGAGACAGTCCCTACTGTGGATAAGGTTGTCGGCCCAGGTAATATTTATGTTGCGACGGCAAAGCGTATGGTTTACGGTACAGTCGGTATCGATATGATTGCAGGTCCTTCGGAGATTTTGGTTGTGTCCGATGGTTTAACGAATCCAGATTGGTTGGCAATGGATTTATTTTCGCAAGCCGAGCACGACGAAGATGCTCAATCTATTTTGATTACCTGGGATGAAGCGCACGCTAAGGCAGTGCAGGCTTCAATCGATAAGTTATTGCCATTACAACCCCGTCAAGAAATTATTAGCAAAGCATTAACAGCCCGCGGTGCAATTATCCTTGTGAAAGATGAAGCCCAAGCCTTAAAAGTCGTTAATTATGTTGCCCCTGAACATTTAGAGTTATCGGTTGAAGACCCAGAGGCGATGTTGCCTAAGATTCGTCATGCGGGTGCAATTTTTATGGGACGTTATACGGCAGAGGCGATTGGTGATTACTGTGCAGGTCCTAACCATGTGTTACCCACATCACGCACGGCACGTTTTTCGTCACCATTGGGTGTTTATGACTTTCAAAAACGCTCAAGCCTAATTTACTGCTCGGCCGATGGGGCAAACACTCTTGGTAACATTGCTGGTGCATTAGCCGATGCAGAGGGCTTACATGCGCATGCTGCTTCGGCACGTTACCGTATAAAGGCTTGAGTCATGAGTCGCTTTTGGAGTGAGGTTGTTCATCAGCTAACCCCTTATACACCGGGTGAACAGCCAAAAATTGATAATTTGGTTAAGCTTAATACCAACGAAAACCCTTATCCGCCATCGCCACAGGTGATTGCGGCCATTGCGGCGGCGACAGGTGATGATTTGCGTTTGTATCCCGATCCGAATGCTGATGTTTTAAAACAGACCATCGCAGATTATCATGGTGTGGCGCACAATCAGGTGTTTGTTGGTAATAGTTCGGATGAAGTTTTGGCGCATGT
>DYST01000028.1:16602-22716 GCA_020726325.1 Thiomicrospira cyclica
GATGAAGCTTATATTGATTTTGGGGGCGAATCTGCGATTGCTTTAGTCAATCGTTATGATAATTTGCTCGTTGTACAGACGCTATCTAAATCACGCGCTTTGGCAGGATTGCGTGTTGGTTTTGCCATTGGTCATAGCGATTTAATTGCAGCTTTGGAGCGCGTTAAAAATAGCTTCAACTCTTATCCGCTCGATCGTTTGGCGTTAGTGGGAGCGGTCGCATCTTTTGAAGATGACGTTTATTTTCAAGCGATGCGAGAAAAAGTGATTGCGAGTCGAGAAAGTATCGTTAGTTCTCTGCAATCTTTAGGGTTTGAGGTGTTACCATCGGCAGCTAACTTTGTTTTTGTACGTCATGCAAGTCGTGATGCTGCTCAGTTAGCAGCAGCTTTGCGTGAAAGAGGTATTATTGTGCGTCACTTTAAACAAGCGCGTATCGAGCAGTTTTTACGTATTACCATCGGCGATGATACTCAAAACCTAGCGTTATTAACTGCTTTATTCGAGATTTTAGCATGATTACACAGCAAGCGTTATCCAATCACTTAGCGACCTTATTATCGGTTAATGACTTTAATGACTACTGTCCTAATGGTCTGCAAATTGAAGGTAAATCAGACATTCATAAAATCGCAACCGCTGTGACTGCATCAAAGGCAGCGATTGATGCCGCTACCGCTTGGGGTGCTGATGCCCTAATTGTGCATCATGGTTTTTTCTGGCGCAATGAGCCGCAGCCGTTGGTTGGGAACAAGGGGGCGCGTATTCGCTGTGCGATGAAGGCGGACTTAAATATTTTTGCTTATCATCTGCCGCTCGATGCCCATCCGACTTTGGGTAATAATGCTCAGCTTGCTCAATTGTTAGACATCGAAGACGATGGTGCTGATTCAAAGCGTATTTGGCGTACAGGGCAGTTAGCAGCGCCAATGTTATTGGATGGTTTTATTGAACGTATTCGTCGTAATCTGCGCCGTGAGCCACAAGTGCTATTTGGTTCAGCAAAAGAAGTGAAACGAATTGCTTGGTGTACAGGTGCGGCGCAAAGTTATTTTGCACAAGCCATTGATGCAGGCGTTGATGTCTTTATTACAGGTGAAGTATCTGAGAGTTGTTACCATTTAGCGCAAGAGTCTGGTGTGCATTACATTGCAGCAGGACATCATGCAACTGAGCGTTATGGGGTACAGGCTTTAGGGCAATTATTGGCAACAACTTACCAATTAGAGCATCAATATATTGAGTTGCCAAATCCTGTTTAATGGCAAATTATAAATAGCATTAATCAACGAGCAGAAAATTATTGTTCTGAATTGTTTTAATTCAGGGCATAATAAGCAACTGCTTATTCATTTCGTTAGATTGTCGAGACCTCTAAAAAACGATGAGGGTTGGGGGTCTGGGGGAAGGGATAAAAAAATCACAGTTAATTTGTTGATTCATACCCTTCACCCAGAAGAAAAATAATTTTGAAAACGCGCGTTAGCGTTTTCCATATTCAGACAGGAATTCCTGCATGATAGAACCAGTAAATAAAGCACGTCGTCAATTTTTAGTTGGTGCTACGGGCGTTGTGGGTGCTGTAGGCGCAACTTGCGTTGCAGTGCCTTTTGTATCATCTTGGCAACCGAGCGAAAAAGCGCAAGCTGCGGGTGCTCCTGTGGATGTCGATATTTCAGCGTTAAGTGTAGGGCAGATGCTAACGGTAGAATGGCGCGGCAAGCCTGTATGGATTGTTCGTCGTAGCGCCGAGTCATTAGCTAAAATTGATGCTCAGGCGACAGAATTACGCGATCCCGCATCAGAAAAGTCAACGCAACCCACTTTTGCAAAAAATGCGCACCGTTCATTGAAGCCAGAATATTTGGTTGCTGTTGGTGTTTGTACGCACTTAGGGTGCGCCCCTTTGTATAAGCCCAACGAAGGGACTGTTACGCCAGATTGGCAGGGTGGTTTTTTCTGTCCGTGCCACGGTTCGCGTTTTGATCTGTCGGGTCGTGTTTTCAAGTCAGTGCCAGCACCGACTAATTTAGAAGTACCACCTTATCGCTTTTTAAGTGATACCATGATTCGTATTGGCGAACAGGATAAGGAAACCGCTTAATGTCTACTCCGAATAAAAAACCACATTCGTCACAAAATACAGGTGTCGATTTACTGGCATGGATTGATGAACGCTTTCCGTTAACACAAGTTTGGAACGAACACGTTGCTCAGTATTATGCACCTAAGAACTTTAACTTTTACTACTTTTTTGGCGCACTGGCACTATTGGTATTAGTTAATCAATTGATTACGGGTATTTGGCTAACGATGAGTTATAAGCCAGATGCTGCTCATGCCTTTGATTCGATTGAATATATCATGCGCGATGTCGATTGGGGCTGGTTAATTCGCTATATGCACTCGACGGGTGCATCCGCCTTTTTCATTGTTATCTATTTTCATATGTTCCGTGGCTTGATGTATGGCTCTTATCAGAAACCGCGTGAGCTGGTTTGGTTGATTGGGATGATGCTTTTCTTGGTGCTGATGGCTGAAGCCTTTATGGGGTATTTATTGCCTTGGGGACAGATGTCTTATTGGGGCGCACAAGTCATCATTTCTCTGTTTGGTGCTGTGCCAATTGTAGGCGACCAGATGGCAACATGGATTCGTGGTGATTTTGTCATTTCGGATGCAACCTTAAACCGTTTCTTCGCTTTGCATGTGATTGCCTTGCCCTTAGTGTTGGTTGTTTTAGTTTATTTGCATATTGTGGCTTTGCATAAGGTAGGTTCAAACAATCCCGATGGTATCGACATCAAAAAGAACAAAAATCATTTAGGCTTGCCAAAAGATGGTATTCCTTTCCATCCTTACTATTCTGTTAAAGATATGATGGGTGCTGCTGGCTTTATGTTTTTCTTTGCCTTGGTTATTTTTTACTGGCCAGAGGGTGGCGGTTTCTTTTTAGAAGCACCGAATTTTGAACCTGCTAACCCGATGAAAACACCTGAACATATTGCACCTGTTTGGTATTTCACCCCTTTTTATGCCATTTTGCGTGCTGTTCCTGATAAGTTGTTAGGGGTGATGGCAATGGGCATGGCGATTATGTTCTTGTTTGTTTTACCGTGGTTGGATCGTTGCAAGGTGCGTTCAATCCGTTACCGTGGTTGGCAGTTTAAAGCAAACTTGACCATGTTTGTGGTGAGCTTTATGGCTTTAGGCTATTTGGGTACACAAGCACCAACAGCAGGATTAACGATGTTGGCGCAATTCTTTACCTTTACCTATTTCTCTTATTTTGTGTTGATGTGGCTTACGTCTCCAATGGAGAAAACTAAACCTTTACCAGAGAGGGTAACGGAATGATGTTAGGATTTAAGCGCGTTTTATTATTGCTGGTGTCATTTATTATGGCATTCTCATTATCTGTACAAGCAAGCGATGCATATGCGCCCAAGTTAGATCAGGTAAAAACGAGTGTGCTTGATACCGCTTCATTGCAACGTGGCGCAGATATTTACGCGCAGTATTGTATGGGTTGCCATTCACTTAAATACTTACGTGTGAGTCGTGCAGCGCGTGACTTGGAATGGACTCCTGAAGAAGGTATCGGTCATCTACAATATTTACGTGATGGTAAAGGTAAGGTGCATGATGCAATTTTAACAACCTTAGATGCACAAACAGCAAAAGTTGCTTTTGGTGTCTTGCCGCCTGATTTGTCGTTAGAAGCACGTTTGCGCGGCACGGATTGGTTGTATACTTTTTTGCGTAGCTATGAGCGTGATGCACAAGGAAAAGTAAGTAATCGCTTATTTGATGGTGTTGCTATGCCGTTCGTTTTAGAAGGGCTACAAAAAAGCTTGCCACCTGCCGCGTTTGATGCCGCTGTTGCTGATCTGGTGAACTTTTTAGACTATGCTGCAGAGCCAGCTAAACCCATTAGATTAATGTTGGGCTGGTGGGTGTTGGGCTTTTTAGCGTTACTTTTTGTGCTAACTTATTTGTTGAAGAAAGAGTTTTGGCGTGATGTCAAACATCAGGCTTAAGACATTCTAGCTCAAGTTGGCTGTGTTTTGTCAAGGGGTGTTATCATACACCCCTAAGAAAGTCTAAAACACTGCGTTTTATGCAGTTTTTAGACTTTTCTAATTTATTTTTCTTCTGGTGGAAGGCATTTAATCCATAGCTGACAGGTTGTTTTCATCAATACCTTCCCCCCAGACCCCCATCCCGTTTAGTTTTTTAGAACCAAACTTGTTTGTATTTTTATTTTGGGAGTTTTCTATCATGATGACCTTGTTCTCTGATCCAGCTGATTATAATTCTCATCGCGTCCGTGTTGTGACCAAAGAAAAAGACATCGTTATCGATATTAAAGAAGTTGATCCTGAGCATGTACCAGAGGATGTATTGCTTGCTAGTCCAGACGGTACTTTGCCTGCATTAATTGAGCGTGATCTTAAGCTTTATGACCCTTTGGTTATGATTGAGTTTTTAGATGAGCGTTATCCGTTTCCGCCTTTAATGCCTGTTGATCCTCAAGTTCGTGCGACAGCTCGCCAGACATTAAACTATATTCGCCGTGAATGGGAACCCAGTATTCAATTGGTGTTATCAGGAGAGGATAAAAAGGGCGTTGAAAAAGCACGTAAGTTTTTAAAAGAAGAATTTATTAAATTAACACCAGCTTTTCAACATAAACCCTATTTTATGAGTGACGAATATACCGTCGTAGATGTAACCTTATCGGTTATTTTTTGGCGTTTGACTGCAATGGGCATTGATATTCCAAAAACACATAAAGCCTTCCATGAATATGCAAAACGTATGTTTATGCGCGATTCTTTCCGTGATAGTTTGACGGATTTAGAATTAGAAATGGGCGATATTTAAGCCTACGGTTTAAATAGTTATTTTTTAGTCATTGGTAGAAGGTAGTTGAGCTAAGGGGTAGATGCTTTTATATTAACACCTTCCACCAAGCCCCCTCTTCATTAATTTATCACAATTATTAACATAGGTTTTAGTAATGTTAGATCAAAAGCCTTATTTGGTTCGTGCGTTATATGATTGGATCGTTGACAGCCATTGTACGCCTTACCTTCAGTTTTCAACCGCTTATCCAGGTGTGGTAGTGCCATCAGGTTTTGATGAAGAGGGTGTCATGGTGCTTAATATTAGTGCCCAGGCAACGAAGCAGTTAGAGTTAGCGAATGACTTTATTAGTTTTTTTGCGCGTTTTCGTGGACAGGCAATGCCAGTCCATATTCCATTAGCAGCCGTTTTGGCTATTTTTGCGAAAGAAAATGCTCAAGGTATGGGGTTTTTGCCACCTGATATGGACAACTTGCCTGAAGCAACGAATGCGATGCAATCTGAGCATACATCATCTGTATCGGCTGAAGCAAAACCGAAACGGGATCGTAGTCACTTAAAGGTAATTAAGTAGTCACGTAAATATTCAAACGACAAAGCTTAAAAACTTAGTAAAGTAAGAGAAAAAAATATCTGGTACATTTCCTGCTTTGCATAGTATTGTTATTTTAAATTAATTGGAGACGAGACGATGGTTAACCAAAACAGTGGTCATCAACCTCAGGATAAAAATATTCTCTCAGAACTGAATTACTTGTCTGAACTGTTACATGAAAGTACAGAAAAAACGTTATCATTGGGTGAGTCTGTGTTACACAGCATCCAAAATATTGATACGCCCGATCGATTTTCGACACTAGAAGAAGCAAACGATTTTCTTATCAAGTTTCATCGTGCTATTAATCCTTCCGTCAGTGATATCACTGCTGTTATTGCTAATGCTAATATAGACGATTTGGGTAACCAGTCTATTAATCGCATTAAAGGCTTGTTAGATAACGAAGATCAGAATGTAGGGAGTTGGGTTGAAAATCGTCTCAATCAATCCGATGTTGACGCGCTGCTTCTTAAAAATTAATCGGTTTTTCGGCTCTCGATTTAAATCCCCCCACCTGCAGCGACACAAATCCCCCCGCCTGCAGCGACACAAATCCCCCCGCCTACGGCGACCCCCTTTAACTAAAGTGGGTGAATAATTCCCCTCTTTTTTAAAGAGGGGTTAGGGGAGATTTTATTCCCTCCTTT
>DYST01000107.1:0-2146 GCA_020726325.1 Thiomicrospira cyclica
GCACTGTTACGTTTAGTGCTGCCGAGCGGCCATTACAAATATTCTGGTTTTGCATTGGGTTTAGTGCAACCAACATTTCGTTAACAACAGCTAAAGCATAATTTGTACACCCATTGATATCGGTCACTGACACTGTGTATGTTCCAGCATTGATCACTGTAATGCTTTGAGCTTGCTCACCAGTGTTCCAAACTTGATGAAAATAACTTTGGTCGAGTGATATTGTTGTGTAAGTTCCCATACACATGCTCATCTGCCCACTGATGATGGGTTGTGGCAATGGATTGACCACCAGCTCTCGCGAACGAACAGCCTGACAACCATTCCCGTCGGTCACGGTCACATAATACATACCCGCATTTTGTATGTTGATGCTCTGGGTCGACTGCATTGTGCTCCACATATAGCTCATGCCATTTAGGTTAACACTTAAATTGCTCGCCTCACCGGCACAAATGACCGTGTCGCCCACAATGGTCGGCACTGGATTGGGATACATCTCTACCAATATGTCGTCTGTAGCTGTACAACCATTGCTGGCTGTTACCGTCACCGAATACATTCCTCCAGTGCTCACTTGAATTTGCGATGAGGTCTGGTTGCTTGACCATAAATACTGACTAAAATTACCTGCCGATAATGTACTCAAACTGCCTTGACAAAAATCGTTTCCTGTAATGCTCGGGCTTGGATTGGGTAACATCGTCACAAAGGTATGGATGATGCTGTCGCATCCTAAATCCGATACCAAGTTTGAGGCATGACTCATGGTGCTCGTAATTACCTGGCTACTGCCATCGGCAAAGGTATAGGTCTGCCCATAGCATACGTTTGCATAGGTGTTGTAATCAATCGTTGGTACCGCATGCAAATGAGTGGTAACAGTCGAATCGCAACCAACTGCATTGCTTAAACTCGACACATAGACCGCATCGCTGATCACGTTGTTAAGCGTAACGCCATCGGGGAAGGTATAGCTCTGACCACTGCATACAGACTGATATTCTGTATAGACGATAGCTGCAGGTTGGTCGACCAGATACGAATCGGAGATCTGACAAGCATTGGCGTCGTTTACCACTACCGTATAATTGTTCGCATTCAAATTGCTAGGGTCTTCGACCGAGCCTGCACTATGATCCCATGTATATGAATAGGGCGGTGTGCCTCCTGAAACCGTAATGTCGATTGAACCATTGCTGCCTCCATTGCACAGCACATCATTTGGTGTGCCTGTTATGTCGAGCGGGGCTGGTTCTGTTACCGTAGCCGATGTGATGTAGCTACAGCCTTGTGCATCGTTTACAGTAACCGAATACATTGCGGCTACCATGCCGCTCGGATCTTCTACATTCCCAATACCTCCTGTCCAAGTATAGCTATAGTTTGGTGTGCCGCCTGTAACTGTTAGCTGAATAGAGCCTGTGGCTGTAGCATTACAACTGGCTGGGGTAGCTACGGCACTTACATTAAGTATTGCAGGTTCGCTTAGCGTTTGTGTTGCAGTCGTTAAACAGCCGTTGGCATCTCTTACTTTCACATTCACAGCCCCTGCTGTTAAATTATTGATATTCATCCCATTCGTAGCCGATAACCAAGTGGCTCCATTGTCGATACTGTACTGATAAGGGCTTGTTCCTGCACTTATTGACAGGGTGAGCTGGCCATCGCTTGCTCCAAAGCAAGTTACATTTTGGAATGTGGGGATGGATGCACTAAAGTTTGAATCGTCGGTAATCGTTACCCAGAAGCTCTCTGTACAAAGGTGTAAATCGCTCACCGTTACATTATAGGTTCCAGAATACAAATTGCTTATATCTTCAGTATCGTCGTTATCGCCTGTTCCGTCATGGCTCCAATCAAAAGTATATGCAGCTGTTCCGCCTGTCACTTGTATATCAATGGCTCCTACTTGATTACCACAAAGGGTGTTAATGGTCGAAACTAATGAAATTTGCAAGTCGTTAGGTTGACCCACAGTGGCACTGGTGCTTGCAGTACAAGCATGGGCATCTGTTACAACAACCGAATAGCTATTGGCGGGTAAGTTAATCGGGTCTTCTGATGTGCCTGCACCATTGGTCCAAGCATAGGTGAAAGGACTTGTGCCTCCTGAGACCGTTAAATCGATACTTCCTGTAGATGC
>DYST01000107.1:2246-5256 GCA_020726325.1 Thiomicrospira cyclica
GGTGTAAAGGTATAAGTGGTTGTGGCCGTATTGTTCAAAGCAGGTGACCATGTGCCGGTGATACCGTTGGTCGAGGTCGTAGGTAATGCACTTAATGTTCCTCCCGAGCAAATCGCGGCTACAGGAGTAAAGGTTGGCGTCACCAATGGATTGACGGTGATGGTCATAGTCGTAGTGGTGGCACACTGTCCAGCACTTGGTGTAAAGGTATAAGTGGTCGTGGCCGTATTGTTCAAAGCAGGTGACCATGTGCCAGTTATCCCGTTGGTCGAAGTCGTGGGTAGTGCACTCAATGTTCCACCCGAGCAAATCGCAGCTACTGGAACAAAGGTTGGCGTTACCAATGGATTGACTGTGATGGTCATGCTCGTGGTTGTAGCACACTGCCCTACTGTGGGTGTAAAGGTATAAGTAGTAGTGGCTGTATTGTTCAAAGCAGGTGACCATGTGCCAGTGATGCCGTTGGTCGAAGTCGTGGGTAGTGCACTCAATGTTCCACCCGAGCAAATCGCTGCTACTAGAGTAAAGGTCGGAGTAGTTGGTGTATTAATGGTGATGCTAAACGAAGAACTTCCCGCTGGGCTGCAGCCTGTTGCCGCAACCGTATACGTTGCTGTATGGGTGCCAACTGAACTTGCCGCTACATTAATCTCACCCGTGGTAGTATTAATTGACAAACCAGCCGAACCAGATATTACACCTCCGCTAGTAAAACCCGCAGCGGGTGTGGGAAATATATTCCCTCCTGTTTGACATACTGGCGTTGGATATGTGAATCCTGTTACTGGTGCGGTGGTTGGGTTAACAGTAATAGTTAAGGTTGTTGTAGTAGCGCATAAACCCGCAGTAGGCGTAAAGGTATATGTAGTGGTAGCCGTGTTGTTCAAGGCGGGTGCCCACGTTCCAGTAATTCCATTGGTCGATGTGGTGGGCAGTGCACTCAATGTTCCGCCAGAGCAAATGTCGGCCACAGGTGTAAAATTTGGGGTCACTAATGGATTGACCGTAATGGTCATGGTCGTAGTGGTGGCACACTGGCCTGCAGCAGGGGCAAAAGTATAAGTAGTTGTGGCCGTGTTGTTCAAAGCGGGTGACCATGTGCCAGTAATGCCATTTATTGAGCTTGTTGGTAATGCCGATAACGAACCGCCTGAACAAATTGCAGCGACAGGCGTAAATGTGGGTGTTACTATTGGACTCACGTTAACGACTACCTGATCTGTATTTGAGCATCCCGAACTTGTCCCTGTTACAGTATAAGTGGTTGTAGTAGCAGGCGTAAAGGCAGCTCCATTAGTGACTCCATTATCCCATACATAAGATGTTGCCCCGCTACCAGTGAGCGTGACACTTTGACCCGCACAAATATTTTCGTCGGTCCCTGCGTTAACAGTAGGAGCAGGATTGACCACAACTGTAGTGCTCGCAGTTGCTGTGCAGCTACTTGCGTCTGTGATTGTAACTGTGTATGTGCCCGCTACTGCAGGATTAATTATAGGATTCTGAGCACTGCTACCAAACGAAGGTCCGCTCCAACTATACGAATTCATTCCGTTTGGCCCTGCATTTAATGTAACTGCAGTTCCTGCACAAACTGGCCCCGTATTACTAGCCATAGCAGTGGGCACAGATGAGGAATAAGTTATTCTAACCTCTCCTCGCATACCCGATCCGCCATTATTTGTTTTCCAGGAATTGTACCAATCGTGCATATGAATTAATGCACCACTTCCACCTCCTCCAATTATATTTCCGTTGTTACCATTATATCCAGTATATGAACTATTTAACGGACCTTGACGTCCATTTCCGCCATTACCTCCTCCATTGGCACCAGCTCCACCATTTTGATTTCCCCAACAAGCCAGTATGGTAGCATTTGCCCCTGCACAACCGCCTCCGCCTCCGCTTTGATCGTGACAGCTTCCATCATGTTTCCCAGTTGCTCCGCTTCCTCCAGCTATAGAGGAAGTCCCATTTGTGCCGACAGATGAACCCCCAGCACCCCCAGGTCCATTTGTTCCTGTATGAGAATCACTACTATTGTTCAAGGTTCTGGCTCCTGAGCCCAACTGACCTCCCCAAGCAGTTAATGTCCCAGGTGCAATAGTTGCTGAGCCACTGAAAGTGCTATTCCCACCGGCGGCACCATTACACGCAGCACTTGAAGCTGAATTACCTATACCAGCACCTCCCCCTGCTCCCACAACTATAGTGTAAGTTTCTCCAGGCACGACCGTATAAGTCCGTTCGGTATAAGAACCTCCGCCACCACCGCCGCCAGCACTACAAGCCTCACTATCAGGGTTCATGCTACCTGCATTGTTTCTTGAAGCAACCCCTCCACCGCCACCACCACCGCCGTATGCCTTAACAGTAATTGATGTTACACAAGGAGGAACAGTCCAAGAATAAGTACCTGGAACGTCAAATGTTACAGTCGTCTGGGCTTGTGAGCTAATAAAATTTGCATTTAAAAACAAAAACAGCATGAACGCAAATAATTTGTTCATTTTCGAATTTGAAGTCAGCAGATTTTGCGACAATGAGCTTGGAATAGTCATAGCTAATTTATTTTTAAAACAATTAGTAGACTTTAAAATTACCCATTAGCTGCTCGAATACCTCAAAGTAGGCGTTCTAGTTGTTCAAATAGTACACTTCGAAAAGAATTGACAAACAGAACTCGGGCTGTATCCCTTTATTTTATTGGTATTTATATTTTTCAAAATAATATTTCAAAAGAGACAACCTCACGAATATCGTTATTAAAAACTAAAATATTTAGGTTCGATTACAACAATAGAATCTAAATTTTTGAAAAAACTGAACAAAAAAAACACAGTAACATCAGTAAACTTTAAATGTGTAATTGTATATATTTTAGCCACTTAACAAAAGCAATATACAAATCAGAACCTAAATATATACATACACAGCTATTCTAACATGACAAATTATTGATTCAAATGATGGACTAAAAAATATACCAAACCTGAATAAAAAGCCT
>DYST01000108.1 GCA_020726325.1 Thiomicrospira cyclica
AAACCTGATATAAATCCGCATCTCAATTCATTAGCCCACAAAAAAGGGGATAACGCTGTGTCAGCTTCTCAACCTAAGTTCCTCGAAGACTATCCTTGCTATCAACCAGCGGTTGATGAAGAATACATGAGCCCAAAAATGCTTGAGCATTTTCGCAAGAAGCTTTTGTGGTGGAAAGGACAACTCATTGCTGAAATGCATAATACGATTAATCATCTCAAAGAAGATTCAACCATGCCAGCCGATCCAAATGATCGTGCCTCGCAAGAAGAAGAATTTAGCTTAGAATTGCGTACTCGTGATCGTGAAAGAAAGCTGATTAATAAAATTGAACAAGCCCTTAAACGTATCGAAGATGGTGATTTTGGGTATTGTCATATGACGGGAGAAGAAATTGGCTTGGAGCGTTTGGATGCACGTCCGACTGCGACCTTAACGGTTGAAGCCAAGGCAATGCAAGAGTTGCGTGAAAAGCAAGGACTCGCTTAATCCTTGACTGGCGTTGTTGGGCGCTTTGCGCCCTCACCAACAGGTGCATTGCACCTAGGCTCTCTGATTGCCGCTACAGCCAGCTACCTGAATGCCAAACAGCAAGGGGGACGCTGGCTGTTGCGTATGGATGATATTGACACACCGCGCGTCGTAACAGGCAGCGACGCTTTAATCTTAAAAACTTTGGCAGACTTTGGTTTTGAGTGGGATGGCGTTATTTATCAGTCACAACGACACGAAGTTTATCGTCATGCCTTAGCGCAATTACAGGCAAGAGATCATCTTTATGCTTGCCTGTGCACGCGCAAACAACTCAAAGACAGAGGCTCACACTTTCCATTTTATGATCGCCATTGCCGAGACCGCAATATTAAGACAGCAGATATACACACTGCTTTACGTCTTAAAACACCCTTAGAGGGTGCTTGGCAGTGGCGAGACTTGATTCAAGGTGAGCAACAGACAAGATGGCAAATAGATACAGATGACTTTATCATTCAGCGCAGTGATGGCATTTTTGCTTATCATCTGGCATGTGCGCTGGATGATGTCGATTTTGGCATTACAGAGGTGATACGTGGTGCTGATTTGTTAGCATCTACTGCACCGCAACAACTCATTCAGAGCTTGCTGGGCAAATCTTCACCCAATTATGCACACCACCCCCTCATAACGGATGCACAGACTGGTATCAAATTCTCGAAAGCATCTCATGCACCCGCACTCGATACAAAAAATGCCGCTCGCTTAGTGCTGCAAGCACTCTCTTTTTTAGGACAATGCCCACCCACTAGGTTAGAAAAAGAACCGCTTATGCCGATTTGGCAGTGGGCAATCACAAACTGGCAACTCAAAGCAGTGCCCAAGCAAACACCTGCGCCACGTGCACTCCTTTTTTAGCGGTTAAATCAGACACCTGTTGCTGACAGCTTGTACCCGATGTTACCAATAACGCATTTTCTGGCATCGCATTAAGCGCAGGAATAATACCCTGATTGGCAATTTTTACCGATAGCGTCGGCTGCTCGTAGCCAAAACTGCCGCCCATACCACAACAGCCTGCATCGACAATCGTTGCCGCTACGCCCAGTAATAAAAATGCTTGTTTTGTGCTTTCGACTCCTGCTAAGGATTTTTGATGACAATGGACATGCACTGTCACCGCCTGATTTAAGGGTTGCCACAGATAGTCAGAATGCGCAGTGGCAAACGCCAGCATTGCCTCTTCAAATAACCACACCCGCCCCGATAAAGCACTTATCGGCTGCTGTTGCGCAAGCGTTAACAACGCCAGCCCATCATCACGCAACACCAATAACTCGGATGGCTCAATACCAACCAATCCCCAAAGTGCCTCTTGTGGCAATTGATTGAGCGCGGCGAGTAAACACTTTCTGGCTTGCACCAAAAACCCCTGACTAATTAATAAACGTGGCGAATCAGACAACCAAATAGGATGAACGCGATAACCCAATTTTTGTAGCACCTCAATTGTCGCCTGTCCTTGCAACGGATGTAACCAACGGCTAAAAACATCAACCCAGACAACGACTAACTGACCAGCAACAGGGTTATTTGCTTGCCCTGTTTTATGCCACCATGTTTTTAAGTCGCCTGCATCGGCGACAGGCAGCTTGCGCAATTCAGCCAATAAATTTAGCCAAGGCACAAGTGCGCGTAAGCGATTTAACCACGGCAACAGCTTAGCATAATGGCGGTACAGATAACGCTTAACAGTTTTAGCTTCTCCACCATGCACTTGATAAAGCACTTCGGATTTTAAGCGTGTCATATCGACAGCTGCTGGACATTCACTTTTACAGGCTTTGCAGCCTAAACACAAATCAAGTGCGTCTTGTAAGTCATCTTGTGCCATTGCCGCAACGGGATCGGGCGATTGCAAAGCAAAACGCAATAAATTAGCGCGACCACGCGTCGAATAAGCGTCCTCTTGCGTTGCCTGAAAGCTCGGACACATTGCCCCCGTCGTTTTACGACATGCCCCTGCACCATTGCACTTCTCGACACTTTTAGCAAAGTCCAATTCTGCCGACCAATCCAATCCTGTTGTAAGCGTTTCACTGCTAATCGGTTGTCGCCAATCATCATCAATGGCTAAGGTCGTTAAGATTTTATTCGGATTGAGAAGATGCTTGGCATCAAAGGCATTTTTAATCTGCCATAAATAACCGACAACATTATCACCAAGTTGCTCACGTAAAAATGGTGCGCGTAAGCGACCATCGCCATGCTCGCCCGACAAAGCCCCTTTGTAATGCTTCACCAAGGCAGACACGCGCGTGGCAATTTGCACAAATAAGGCTTTATCGCCACTATCCGACAAATCCAATTCTGGACGCAAATGAATCAGCCCCACCGAAGCATGACCATAATAAATACAATTGACCGATAGTTCTGCCATTAAGGCGCGAATATCACGCATAAAGCTACTCAGATAACGTACAGGCACGGCAGCATCTTCAATGACAGCTACTGCCTTTTTGCGTCCGACCTTGCCCATCAGCAGCCCCAATCCAGCCTTGCGCACTTCCCACACAGCAGCCATATCGCTACCCTGCACAACAACACTCGCATAGTGTCCTGTTAGGCTTTGCGCTACTGTTTGCCCTTGTTGTAGTTTACTTTCTAGTTCGGATAAAGACTGCGCAAAATACGCCACCACCTGTACGGCTTCAGGTTCACCTTGCAACCAAAAACGATACTTCTCAAACCCTGCATGACCTTTTGTGCCTGATAAGGTTGGGGCATCGATCAGTTCAACAGCAACGGCACTTGTCGTCAATAATGTGGGGGTTGCATCTAAAGCGGCAAAGACATCATCAAAATGCAGCACCAATAACGCCCGATACTGTGGCAAAGGCGATAACTTAAAGGTTGCTTGCGTCACAATCGCCAAGGTTCCCTCTGAGCCACACAGTAACGGTGCTAAGTTTGCGCCAGTACCGCCCGACCATCGCCCTTGTTTGGCTAACACGTCGAGTGCGTACCCCGTGTTACGGCGGATAATCGTTTCGTCAGGAAAAGCAGTGATGATTTCTTGAGCGTGTCGCCCTAACACAGCATCAACTGTTTGATAAATCTGTCCTTCTAGCGTCGCTAATTCGGACTTTTCTTGCCAACTACGTGTCGATAACGCATGAAACTCAACCGCACTGCCATCCGCCAATATGGCTTTAAGGCTAACAATTTGGTCGCGCGGCGTACCAAAAGCAACCGAATAAGCACCACAGGAATTATTACCCACCACACCGCCAATCACGCAACGATTCGCCGTCGAGGTATCTAAAGCCAACCATAGTCCATGAGCTTTTAACTGCTGGTTTAACACATCTAAAACAACCCCTGACTCAACCGTAACCCTTTGCTGTTCAACATTGATATCGATGATCTTAGTTAAATAGCGCGTCATGTCCATGATGATGCCATCACCAATTGCTTGCCCAGCCAAAGAAGTGCCTGCCCCACGTGCAGTGACAGAAACCTGAGCCTGTTGACAGAAGCGCACCACTGCCTGAATATCCGCTGTATTTTTGGGAAAAACAATTGCTAAGGGCAATTGCTCGTACACCGAGGCATCGGTGGCATAACGCTGACGCGCCCCAATGCTCGCATCCCAATCGCCCAAGAAACCATACTTGCTAACCAGCAAAGTAAAATCAAGCATCAGCCAAGATTCCCTCGATCACTTGCGTCACACGCAAAGGCGATAAATCTTTCACATAACAAGGGGGTATATGATTCTCATCACTTAATTCGATGCACTGCTCACGCAAGCAAGGTGCGCAGGGAAACTTTGCCTGTAACACCACAGCTTGTGGCCCAACAACACCTGTGAATCCAGGTTCTGTTGCGCCATAAAGCGCAACGACAGGACGATGCAAGGCTGCTGCTAAATGCGTTAGACCAGTATCGACTCCTACAACCACCTGTGCATCGAGCAGTACACGCGTTAAGGCTTTAAGCGATAATTCAGGCAGAACTTGAACATGCTGCGTTAATCGTGCCAAGCGCACAGCGCGCTCACGCTCAAGCTCATTGCCCCAGGGCAATAACACCATTTTTTTATGCTGGGCAGCCAATAAAATAAGTTGTTGCCAGTATTTCTCTGGCCAGTGTTTGCTTGCCCAAGTTGTCGCATGCGCAAAGACCCAATAAGGCGTAGCATCAGCATCGGGTAGCACACGCAAGCGCGGCACAATGCCAAAATCAGTTTTTTCCATATCTGGCAGCTCGTAACCCAAAGACCGTGCGAATAATTGACGCACCCGCGTAATCGCGTGTTGCCCCCAAGCAACATCATGTTTCACATTATAAAAGTAAGCGGCTAAAGGCTCGCGCGCGCTGGCAGCCGATAAGCCATGCACGGGTGCTTTGATAAATTTTGTCCAAATGGCACTTTTTAATAGCCCTTGCGCATCAATCACCAAGTCATATTTTTGTGCCTGCAATTGGCGTACAAAAGCACGTAACTCACGCCATGTTACAGGCAACCATAGTGTTTTACGTAAACGTCGCCACGGCAAAGAAAAGACTTTATCAACAGCAGGATGCAAAGGCGGCAAATCGCTAAACCCCTCTTCCACCACCCAATCAAAACGAATCGCTGGGTTCGCTTTTACCGCATCAGTCACTGCTGGAAAGGTATGAATAATATCGCCCAGCGATGAGGTTTTAATTAGTAATACACGCACAGCTAACTCTTTAATTTTTAGTTATATTTAAT
>DYST01000029.1:0-10660 GCA_020726325.1 Thiomicrospira cyclica
GCTAAATTTCATACGCTGTTTGAATTGCTTCATGATGCTGTTGTTATTATTGACCCCAATACACGCGTTGCTGTCGAGTTTAATTCGGTAGCAGCGCAGCAACTCGGCTATACCCGAGAGGCCTTTTCTCAATTACGAATTGATGATTACAATGCAATCGAAAAAACTGAAGAAATCATAGAATGCATCAAGGCAATATTTAAGCATGGTGGACAATATGATTTTGAAACCAAACATAGACATAAAAATGGTTCTTTGTTGATCATTTCTGCTTGTGTCACGCCAATTATGCTTGAAGATCAACCTTATCTTCTTGCTTCTTATCGAGATGTCACAGAGCAAAAAAAACATGAATCGCAGCTTGAGTATGTGGCTAATTATGATGCATTGACAGGTCTTGCCAATCGCACCTTGCTGCAGTCTCAACTGAAAAGAAGTATCGATAAAGCAAATTGGGCAGCATCAATACTGGCATTGGTGTTGTTTGATTTGGATCGTTTTAAAGATGTTAATGATAGTTTTGGTCATACTGCTGGCGATGAGTTACTCATACAAGTGGCTGCTCGTTTTACTGATCTTGTACAAGGAAAATACCTTGTGAGTCGGATGGGGGGTGATGAATTCGCGCTCGTTATTGAAGACTTGGATCGTCCAGAGGATGCCGCCATTCTGACGGATGAATTGATTCACGCGCTCAGTCAGGTTTATCATCTTTCTAACGGTGCTGACATTCATATTAGCACAAGCGCAGGTATTAGTATCCTTCGTGAACATGGCATAACAACGGAGTCATTAATTCAACATGCTGATGCGGCCTTATACCGTGCTAAAAGTGAAGGTAGGAGTACCTATCGTTATTACAGTGATGCCTTAACCTCGTTAGCTCAGCAACGCATCACAATGGAAGCAAAGTTACGTTATGCAATTGAGCATGATGAGTTGCATGTCTTTTATCAACCACAGGTACATATCGCGACAGGGCGTATTATTGGTGCTGAAGCGCTGGTACGTTGGCAGCATCCAACGGAGGGCATGATTTTTCCTGATGCCTTTATTCCATTGGCAGAAGAGACAGGATTAATTAGTCTGATTGGTGAGTATGTTTTGCATGAGACCTGTCGTCAGGGCAAACTATGGTTGGATCAAGGGTATCATTTAACGCTTGCCGTTAACTTATCACAACATCAAATTCGTCAGCAAGATATTCTGACGCTAGTGAGTCTCGTCCTTAAAGAAACGGGCTATCCTGGTAATCGTTTAGAGTTAGAATTAACAGAAAGTGCATTGATGCAACATGAAGAAAAAACAGTTGCGATGTTACATGCTCTGCGTGCGATGAAAATCAGACTTGCCATTGATGATTTTGGTACGGGTTACTCATCCTTGTCTTACCTGAAGCGCTTTCCGCTTGATGTATTGAAAATTGATAAAAGCTTTGTCGATGATTTGCCTGTTAATAAAGATGATATTGCAATCACAAAAGCGATTATTGCGATGGCAAAGGCACTTAATTTTTTAGTATTGGCTGAAGGGGTTGAGCGTTTTGAGCAACTTGAGTTTTTACGTGAAGCAGGGTGTGATTTGTATCAAGGTTATTACAAAAGCAAGCCAGTATGCGTAAATAGATTCACTGATTTATTGAAGTAGGCATGATAATGATGAAAAATAAGCTATACTGACATCAAATTTTTTTATGGATTGGTTATGAAATATACTTTTCTGCGGCTAGGTATCGCCACTGCTTTACTGGCAACTCAGGCGGAAGCTCAAGTTCTCAGTCTTCCAGCGGCACTGGCATTGATTGAGCAACATCCGCAATGGCAAGCTGCACACGCACAGATCAGCCAAGCGCAGGGTGAGCAACAAACAGCCATGCAATATCAAAATCCAATCATTGATCTTGTCAGCGAAACACAAGATAAACGCGGTCTAAGCATTGCGCAACCCTTAGAAACAAGTGCTGTTAGACACTATCGACAAGCGAGTACAGAGCAGGGTTTACAGAGTGCTCGTTATCAATTGTTGTTATTGCGTCGTCAATTGAACGCTCAGATTAAGCGTGCTTACTACACGATTTTGCAACGTCAGCAAGAACTAACACTGGCAACAGAGGAGTTTACCTTGCTCACGCAGTTACGACATGCAGTAAAACTGCGTGTTCAAGTGGGTGAGTCGCCACGTTATGAAGCGGTTAAAGCAGAAGCGGAATGGTTGGCAAGTAAGAGCCGACAAATGATGGCAACACAAACCCTGTTGTTAGCACGTCAGCAGCTAAGCGAAAAACTTGGCTTAACTGAATTACCAGATGTCGTGATACCTGATTTAGAGCAGCAAATGATGCAATGTCAGCTTGCACAAGCAGATAAGACACCACTAGATCAGCATTATATGATCTATCTTGCTCAGACGGAATTAAATAAAAATCAGCAGCTTTTGCGTTATGAGGAAGCGCTGGTTACCCCACAGCCCACCGTGATTGTGGCGACAGAACAAGAAACGGGCATTGATCGTTTTAAGGTCGGTATTAGTGTTCCGCTTGCGTTATGGCATCAGCGTGATGGACAAATTGCGACGGCAAAAGCAAAAGTTACACAGTCACAAGCACAGCTTATGGCAACTGAACGTCAGTTAAGACAAAACTGGTCACAATCCGTGCTAACCTATCAAATTGCCAATGCGCAATTAGAAAGTTTTGATTCTGGCTTGCTTGCCGAAGCAAAAACAGCTTTTGAGGTTGCTAAAGCTGCTTATAAATATGGCGAACGTGGCATTTTAGACTATATTGATGCACAACGTACCCTTGCCAGTGTGCAACGCAGTTATGTCAGCAGCCAATTCGAACGATATTATGCTTGTATTGACATTGTGCAATATATGAGCGATAGCCAAGGAGAATAACATGGCAATTCAGAAAATACTCTTATTAGGCATCTTACTTTCCTTGGCTGGCTGCGGTGATGGTAATAGCCCTCAAACAGCAACACCAAACTTAACCATGAGTACAGATAATGTGTTTGTGCAGCCAAACGATGATTTGCGTGCCCGTTTGCATCATGCGCCAGTGGTTGCTTGTGACTGGAAAACAAAGCTGAAGGTATCGGGTAGTATTGAGCTTGATGAGTTACGTGTTGCGCGTGTTGGTACGACTGTGTCAGGTCGGGTGATTGAGGTAAAATTATTGCGTGGTGATCGTGTTAAAAAAGGCGATATTCTTGCGATGGTACATTCTTCTGCCTTGGCAGAAGCACAATTAGTGTATCTAAAAGCCTTAGCCGCTTATCAATTAGCGCAAAAGTCGGTTGCACGTGCAAAGGTGCTTTATGCTGAAGGGGTTATTGCTGCAGCTGAACTACAGCGCCGTGAAAGTGAGTTGCTATCAAGTCAAGCCGAATGGGAAGCTGGTAAAGATCGTATGGACATTTTGGGTATGTCGGCACAAGATATTCGTACCCTTGATTTGAAACGACAAATCCAATCGATTACGGCATTGCGTGCGCCAATTGATGGGGTCATTATTGATCGTAAAGTGTCGCAAGGGCAAGTATTAGAACCAGCTGATTTGGCTTATATTATTGCCGAATTATCGCAAGTATGGGTCGTAGGTGAAGTGCCAGAGCGTTACAGTGCGCAGATGCGACTCGATAAAATAGTTCAGGTCATGATTCCAGCGTTAAACAACGAAACACGCACAACAGAATTAAGTTATGTTGCGGATACCGTCAACCCAAATACCAGAACGCTACGTGTACGTGCTCTGCTGGATAATCAAGATGGACGCTTAAAACCAGATATGCTAGCAACCTTACAAATTGATGGTAAGGCACAAAAAAAATTGGTTATTCCTGTGCAAGCAGTCTTTAGAGAAGATAACCTAGATAAGGTTTTTGTACAAGAATCAGAGGGAAAGTATCGTATCCAAATTGTACAACTCGGTGATGAAGAGGATGCTTATCGCCCTGTAGAGTCAGGCTTGATAGAAGATCAACTTATTGTTACTGAAGGTGTTTTTTCTCTGAATGCTGATCGTTTGCTGAAACAGTAAGGAATAGTTATGATTTCGAGCTTAATCCGTGCCTCACTCAAACAACGCTTGATTGTCGCCGCTGTTGCTGTTATTGGTTTATTTTTTGGCATCCATGCGGTGACGAAGCTTTCTGTTGATGCTTTCCCTGATGTGACGAATATTCAGGTACAAATTGCGACCGATGCGATGGGCAAATCACCTGATGAGGTTGAGCGACTGATTACTGTACCGCTAGAAATTGCTATGACGGGATTACCGGGATTAGAGGAGTTGCGCTCACTAAACAAAAATGGACTTTCTTTAATCACACTTGTTTTTAATGATGCTACTGATGTGTACTTTGCACGTCAGTTGGTCATGGAACGGATGATGGAGATTAAAGATAAGCTGCCTGTCGGTGTAACGCCTGTATTAGGACCAGTTTCGACAGGACTAGGGGAGGTGTATCAATATATTTTAGAAGGTCAAAACGATGCACAATTGGGTGCGCTATCACAGGAAGAATTGATGCATCGACGCACCATTCAAGATTGGATGGTCAGACCCTTGTTGCGTGGCATTTCGGGTATTGCAGAAATTAACTCACAAGGCGGCTATCAGCGCGAATATCATGTATTAGCCGATCCGATTAAGCTGCTTCATTATAAGATTAAGTTAAGTGATGTGCTTGAGTCGCTAGAAAAAAATAATGCCAATGCGGGTGGCGGTGTTTTAGCACAGTATTCTGAACAATATCTGGTACGTGGACTGGGACTGATTGAAGATGTTGAAGATATTCAAAATATTGTTTTAAAAGAAGTAGATGGCATTCCTGTTTATGTTAAAGATGTGGCACAAGTAGTGATTGGTCATACCGTTCGTGCAGGCTCGGTGATTAAAAATGGCACAACAGAATCTGTTGGCGGTGTTGTGATGATGATCCGTGGTGGCAATGCGAAAGAAGTGGTCGGTCGTATTCAGGCAAGAGTGAGTGAAATTAACGATACGGGCATGTTGCCTGATGGCTTAAAAATCGTACCTTATTACGATCGTAGCGAATTGGTCGATGCAGCATTATTAACAGTTATCAAAGTTTTATTAGAAGCGATTGTCTTTGTTATTATTATTGTGGTGCTTTTTTTGGGTGACTGGCGTTCGTCAATCATTGTTGTCGGTACTTTACTTTTAACGCCATTACTCACTTTTTTCTTTATGAATCAAGTGGATTTATCAGCAAATTTAATGTCGCTTGGTGGGCTTGCGATTGCGATTGGTTTAATGGTTGACGGCTCTGTCGTAGTGGTCGAAAATGCGTATGCGAGGCTAGGGGAGGCGGCAAATAAAGGCGAAAGTCGTCTGCGTGTTATTTTTAACGCTGCTGCTGAAGTCGGTACACCAGTTGTTTTTGGCGTTGGGATTATTATTCTTGTTTTCTTGCCGTTGATGACACTACAAGGCATGGAGGGAAAGATGTTCGCTCCCTTGGCTTATACCATTGCCATCGCGCTTACGGTCGCATTGGTGTTGTCTTTGACACTTACGCCAGTACTGGCTTCTTATTTGCTTAAAGGTGGTGCGGAACATGATACGCGTTTAGTAGCAATGCTCAAACGTCCGTATAATGTCTTATTGCATTGGTCGTTGAAGCATGAAAAATCGGTTATTACGATTGCCCTAAGTGTGCTGATTTTTACGATTAGTTTGTTTGGCTCTTTAGGAACAGCTTTTATTCCCGAAATGAAAGAAGGGTCAATTGTGCCAAATGTGTTTCGCTTACCCAATATTAGCTTAGATGCTTCCATTGAAATTGAAATGGAAGCGATGAAGTTGGTGATGACCGTTCCTGGGGTCAAATCAGCGGTGTCAGGGTTAGGACGTGGAGAAAGTCCAGCAGACCCTCAGGGACAAAACGAGTCGACACCAATTGTGTCTTTATTACCGCGTGAACAATGGCCAGAAGGCTGGACACAAGACACAATTGCCGATGAAATTAGACAAAAACTCATGAATTTGCATGGGGCACAAATCGTCATGGCACAGCCCATTTCTGATCGTGTTGATGAAATGGTGACAGGCGTTAAAGCTGACGTTGCGGTCAAACTTTTTGGTGATGATCTAACGCAGCTTAAACAGAAAGCTGATGTGATTGCAAAATTAGCTGCAAGTATTCAAGGAGTTGCTGATATTCGTTTAGAGCGTGTTACAGGACAGCAATATCTGGATGTGCAGATTAATCGTAAAGTGATTGCCCGTCATGGCTTAAACGTTTCTGATGTGCAAGCCATTATCGAAACTGCAATTGGTGGCAAGGTGGCGACTCAGGTATATGAAGGCGAGCGACGCTTTAATATGGTATTACGCTTTCCAGCCGAGTATCGTGATGATGTCGAAGCAATTCGAGATATCGAATTGATTTCGCCTAATGGTGCAAAAGTGCCACTACGTGAGTTAGCCTTGGTCGAAGTGCGTGATGGTCCAGCACAAATCAGTCGTGAAAATGCAAAGCGTCGCATTGTTGTTGGGATTAATGTGCAAAATCGAGATTTGGGTGGATTCGTTGCCGAACTACAGCAAAAAGTGAATCAACAACTCACCTTGCCTAGTGGCTATTATATCGAATGGGGTGGTCAGTTCCAGAATATGGAGCGAGCGATGAGTCATTTATTGGTGATTATTCCCATCACAGTAGCTGCTATTTTCTTCTTGTTGTTTTTGCTATTTAGCTCGTTACGTTTGGCAAGTTTGATTATGTTGGTTCTGCCTTTTGCTTCTGTTGGTGGGGTATTGGCATTATGGGTAACGGGTGAGTATCTGTCAGTTCCAGCGTCTGTTGGTTTTATCGCCTTGTGGGGCATTGCAGTTTTGAATGGGGTGGTGTTGGTTTCTTATATTCGCAGTTTGCGTGATGATGGTATGGCGATTGCAGATGCTTTGATACAGGCTTGTCAGCAGCGATTCCGTCCTGTTATGATGACGGCGACTGTCGCCATGCTTGGTTTGTTACCCTTTTTATTTGCAACAGGACCAGGTTCTGAAGTGCAAAAACCGCTTGCTATTGTGGTAATTGGTGGTTTAATTACCTCGACACTCTTAACGCTCGTTGTCTTGCCAACGCTCTATCGTTTTTTTGAAGAACCTCAGCACGAAGCTTAAAATCGTTTAACAAGGAAAGCTATTATGAAAGAAATTAAAGCGGTGATACAGCCGAGCAAACTAGAAAAAATACGCAATGCTTTTCATAACTTAAAGCAGTTTCCTGGTATGACGGTTATGAAAGTACAGGGGTGTAGTCGTCATGATAAAACGCCCAAAAAACGCCAAGATCCTTTAGATGAGTTGACAGACTATTCCAATAAAACCATGATTTTTATTGTTTGTCCCGATCATTTAGTTGAAGGGGTGCTGCAAATTATTGCCGAATGTGCCAGCACAGGACAAAAAGGGGACGGCATGGTATGGATTACGGAAGCGAGTAAAGTGATTCGTTTAGATGAAAAAATCGCGGTTGTTGATGAGCCACCGATGTTTCATGCGAGCTGATGAAAAATTAATGCCTATCATCACAAAACAAAAAACCCACTATCGCTAGTGGGTTTTTTTGATTAATGTCTTACTTCGCTAATTCGTCTTTCAAGATTTGATTGACTTGCCCTGGATTGGCTTTGCCTTTGGTGGCTTTCATCACCTCACCGACAAAGAAGCCGAACAGCTTATCTCGACCACCTTTGTATTCCGCGAGTTGCTCGGGGAACTGATCGATGACACCACGCACCATGGCAGCAATCGCGCCAACATCGGTGATTTGCTTTAAGCCTTTGGCTTCGATAATGGCATCAGCACTGTCTGTGCTTGTCCACATAATCTCAAACACATCCTTAGCGATTTTGCCAGAAATGGTGTTATCTAAAATACGTGCGACTAAGCCTGCCATGCGGCTCGCATCGACTGGCGATTCCGACACATCGAGGCTATCGGCATTCAAGCGTGCATTGAGTTCGCCCATGACCCAGTTCGCCGCGATTTTGGGGTCTTTCGCGCCTGTAGCAGCCACGACTGTTTCATAGTAGTCAGCAATCTCTCGCGAACCTGTTAATACCATTGCGTCATAATCACTGAGCTTATACTGCTCAATAAAGCGCGTACGTTTGGCATCAGGTAATTCTGGCATCTCGCCTTTAACTTTTTCGATCATCGCTGGTGTGATAATCAGCGGCAATAAATCAGGATCGGGGAAGTAACGATAGTCCATCGCGTCTGCTTTGCTGCGCATCGAGCGTGTTTCGTCTTTGGCGGCATCGTACAAGCGTGTTTCTTGTACCACTGCACCGCCCGCTTCGATGATGTCGATTTGACGTTCGACTTCGAACATAATGGCGCGTTCTAAAAACTTAAACGAGTTAACGTTTTTAATTTCTGCACGTGTCCCCAATTCTGCGCCAACTTTGCGAACAGAAATATTGGCATCAACACGGAACGAGCCTTCTTGCATGTTACCGTCACAAATGCCTAAGTATTGCACCAATTCATGCAATTTTTTCGCATAAGCCACCGCTTCCGCTGGCGAACGCATCTCTGGCTCTGACACGATTTCGAGCAACGGTGTGCCAGCACGGTTTAAGTCGATACCCGACGCGCCTTCAAAGTCTTCGTGCAAAGACTTACCCGCATCTTCTTCCAAATGCGCGCGTGTGAGGTTAATCGTCTTCTTAACACCACCATCAAGCTCGATGTGAATCTGACCACCGATCACCACAGGTAATTCAAATTGCGAAATTTGATAACCTTTTGGCAAATCGGGATAAAAATAGTTTTTACGCGCGAAAACAGACTTTTCAGCGACACTCGATCCGACAGCCAAGCCAAAGCGAATCGCCATATCGACAACGCCTTTGTTCAGCACAGGCAATACCCCCGGCATGCCTAAATCTACCAAACAGGCTTGTGTGTTGGGCAGCGCACCAAATGCGGTCGATGCACCCGAAAAGATTTTTGTCTTGGTTGCCAATTGGGCATGAACTTCAAGACCGATAACGGTTTCCCATGTCATAGTAATGCTCCTTATGCCCAAGCTGCTGGTGTTTTAGTGTGATGGTCGGTTGCTTGTTGGAATTGATGCGCAACATTGAGCAAGCGCGGCTCGCTAAAGTAGTTTCCAATCAACTGAACCCCAATCGGCAACGCACCCGCAAAACCTGCTGGCATGGCAATCGCTGGCAAACCAGCTAGGTTGACGGGAATGGTGTAAATATCAGCCAAATACATGGCTGTCGGGTCACTGGTTTTTTCGCCCAGCTTCCATGCAGGGGTTGGCGCAACCGGTCCTAAAATCACATCACAGGCTTCAAAGGCTTGCATAAAGTCTTCTTTAATTAAGCGACGCACACGTTGAGCTTTTAAGTAGTAGGCATCGTAGTAACCCGCCGATAACACATAAGCCCCGACCATAATACGACGTTTCACTTCCGCACCGAAACCCTCACTACGTGAGCGCGTGTACAAATCGTTTAAGTCTTTTGGATTATCGCAACGATGACCAAAACGCACCCCATCGTAACGCGATAGATTCGAGCTAGCTTCGGCGGGTGCAATGACGTAATAAGCAGGCACGGCATGCTCGGTGTTTGGCAACGACACATCAACCAAGGTCGCACCCAATTTTTCCAATTCGGCAGCAGTGGCTAAGGTAGCAGCACGCACTTCGTCAGATAAGCCTTCGCCAAAATACTCTTTCGGCAAGCCCACTTTCAACCCTGTCAACGGCGCATTTAAACTGCCTACATAATCTGGACGTTCGCCCTCGCTACTGGTCGAGTCACGTTCATCGAACCCTGCCATCGCTGCTAACAAATGCGCACAATCTTCGGCAGTTTTACCCATCGGCCCACCCTGATCGAGACTAGAGGCATATGCAATCATGCCATAACGCGACACACTACCGTAGGTCGGTTTAATACCTGTAACGCCACAAAAAGCAGCTGGCTGACGAATCGAACCACCTGTATCTGTGCCTGTGGCAATCGGTGCAAGACCAGCCGCCAATACGGCAGCGGCACCACCCGATGAACCACCCGGAACTGCCCTCGTATCCCACGGGTTACGCGTCACACCAAAGGCGCTGTTTTCGGTGGTCGAACCCATCGCAAACTCGTCCATATTGGTTTTACCCAAAGTAACCATACCCACTGCATTGAGTTTTTCAACGACCGTTGCATTGTATGGCGCTTTGAAGTTTGCCAACATTTTTGAAGCACAGGTGGTAATAATGTCCTGTGTGCAAAAAATATCTTTATGCGCTAACGGCATACCCAACAACAAGCCTGTTTCGCCAGCAGCACGACGCGCGTCGGCGGCTTGTGCTTGTGCCATTGCAAGCTCTGTGGTTTTGGTAATGTAACCGTTAATTTGATCGTCGTACTTTGCCATACGATCACTGAAATACTGTGTCAGCTCGACACTCGAAACGGACTTATCTTGCAACTTACCTGCAAGTTGCACCATCGACATTTGATGAAAATTCATAGTTAGACCTTAACTTTTCTAAAAACGAGAAAAAACTGATGATAACAAGGCGAAAGTCTGAGCTAAAAAAGTAAACTTACTAAAGCAAGTGTTTTTTGGCAGAAGGCTTTTAACGCTGTTAGGGCAGTTTTATCACAT
>DYST01000029.1:10760-22401 GCA_020726325.1 Thiomicrospira cyclica
AGAAGGCTTTTAACGCTGTTAGGGCAGTTTTATCACATTTTTATTCGATTACTTTAGGAACAAGATACAGACCCGCTTCAACGCGCGGTGCAATTTGCTGCACATACTGATGGATGTCTTTTTCAATCACCACATCAACACGTAACCGCTGAACCTGATCTAAGGGGTGTGCCATCGGCTCAATACCATCCGTATTAATGGCGGCCAAATCGTCAAACAAACCAACAATCGCGTTCAGTTTTTGACCTACCGCACCCACTTCATCAGCACCAATTGCCAATGCACCCAAACGAGCGACTTTATGAACATCAATATGATCGGACACTTTCGCTTCCTTTTACTGTAAAATAACCTAACTTTGCACTCGGGCAAACCCGAGCTGTGCATATAACTTAATATAATAGCGCATTATACAAAACCCTGCGATAAAGGAAAACAGCATGTTTGGACGATTAAGAGGTCTTTTTTCTAATGATTTATCAATTGATTTAGGAACGGCCAATACCCTAATTTATGTCAAAGGGCGCGGTATCGTACTCAATGAACCATCTGTTGTTGCCATTCGTGATAATGGTGCAGGCAATCGTCAAATCGTTGCCGTTGGAACCGACGCGAAACGTATGCTCGGTCGTACCCCAGGTAATATTGCTGCCATTCGTCCGCTTAAAGATGGTGTGATCGCTGATTTTATGGTGACTGAAAAAATGCTGCAGCATTTTATTCGCAAAGTTCACCCCTCTCGTTTCTTCCGTCCTAGCCCACGCGTCTTGGTATGTGTGCCTTGTGGTTCAACGCAAGTCGAACGTCGCGCCATTCGCGAGTCAGCTTCTGGTGCTGGTGCGCGTGAAGTTTATCTGATCGAAGAGCCAATGGCAGCAGCTATCGGTGCAGGGTTGCCTGTATCAGATGCCTCGGGTTCTATGGTTGTTGATATTGGTGGTGGTACAACAGAAGTAGCGACCTTGTCCTTAAATGGCATTGTTTATTCAGATTCCGTTAAAATTGGCGGTGATAAATTTGATGAAGCGATTATTGCACATGTTC
The DNA here is from genome assembly GCA_020726325.1 of Thiomicrospira cyclica. Classification (GTDB taxonomy): domain Bacteria; phylum Pseudomonadota; class Gammaproteobacteria; order Thiomicrospirales; family Thiomicrospiraceae. The sequence continues at coordinate 11,805 of DYST01000029.1, forward strand.
GTAAAACCTACGGCATACTCATCGGCGATGCTACTGCGGAACGGATCAAAATGGAAGTGGGCACAGCTTACCCAGAAGTAGAGCCTTTAGAGGTTGAAGTTCGTGGTCGTAATTTAGCCGAAGGTGTGCCGCGTAGCTTTACCATTTCATCGCCAGAAGTAATGGAAGCTCTGCAACAACCCTTACAATCTATTGTTGGTGCGATACGCACCGCGCTAGAACGCACACCACCAGAGTTAGGTGCTGATATTGCCGAGCGCGGTATTGTGCTAACGGGTGGTGGGGCGTTACTCCATAATATCAATCGTCTTATTGCAGAAGAAACGGGTATTCCTTGTGTCGTTGCAGATGAGCCTTTAACCTGTGTTGCTCGTGGTGGTGGTCGTGCTTTAGAACTGATGGATGAGCAAGGCATGGAAGTATTTACACACGAATAAAGCGCAACGAGCATGTCAGTATCCTCAACACGTAGCTTAAGTAATCAAGATCATTGGCAGTTTGTTGCTGCCTGTGCCTTATCCTTGATATTGATGGTAACAGATGAGCAAACACAAGTTGTGATGGAAGCTCGTATGTTCTTGTCTAGCGCGATTCAGCCGCTGGAGTGGTTGGCGCGTTTACCAGAAAACTGGATTGGTCAGGGTAATCGTGTCTTGACGGAGCGTTCAGCTCTGACAAGCGAAATTGACAAGTTGAGACTTCAGGTACTGTTACTCAGTCAACAACTACAACAAAGCCAAAGTATCAATCAAGAAAATGATCGTTTACGCATGTTGTTAGGCGTTGCTTCGCGTATTAATCAGGGTAAACTGCTTGTCGGTATTATTGTGGATCATAGCCCAGATCCTTTTCGTCAAATTGTGCGTATTAACAAAGGACTGAGAGATGGCATCATTACAGGTTTACCCGTAATGGATGCGCAAGGATTAATGGGACAGGTACTGAGTGTGAATCTGAGCGAAAGTGATATTTTATTGGTCAGCGATCTTGCGATGCAAATTCCTGTTCGAGTTGTGCGCACGGGGGCGAGGGGTATCGTTCAGGGTGATGGTAATAATGAACTTAATTTGAAGTTTTTACCGACTACCTCTAATATTCGTGAAGGTGACTTATTAGAAACATCGGGTTTAGATGGTCGTTATCCCAGTGGTATTCCAGTTGCTGAAGTGATCAGTATTAAGAGTCAGGCAGGTTCGGTTTTTTGGCAAGTGACAGCACAACCTGTAGCCAAGGTTGGTAGTAGTCGAGAGGTCTTGCTCTTGATTAATCAAACCAAACCAAACACAGAAGTCATAACACCATGAAAAAAATAAGATGGTTACCAAGTCAACAGGATTCGCACAATCGCTGGGTTGTTTTTTTCAGTTTACTGATGGGCGTACTGCTCGATAGCATTAGTTGGTCTGGAGACTGGGGGGTTGCGATACCTGATGTAACACCGCTCATTTTACTTTATTGGGTTATGGCAATTGCGACTAATAATTTTTTAGTTACCGCCTTCTTTTTTGGTTTATTGCACGATGTTCTTTATCATACAGGCATGGGTACATATGCCTTGATTTATTGCTTCTTGCTCTACCCGATGCTTCATTTACGCTTACAGATACGCAATAAGACTTTAGTGCAAATGTCACTATTTATTGGTGTTTGGATGTTGGCGCATCAAGTTTTAGTGTGGCTTATTACACCAGCAAATCACTTGGCGATGGAAAATATTGCTTTCTGGTTTGCAATACCCATTAGTATTTTGTTATGGTCATTCATCTTTCTTTCACTGCGTGTGTTACGCAGAAATATGAATGTTCGTTAATAAGCTCTGTTAGAACAACTCACCCAATGATTCAAAATAAACACCAAAATCGGAATCAAGTACAAACAAGGCTTATTATTGCTTTGCTGGTGGTGTTTGTCTTATTTGTTGGTTTAATTTTACGTATGGCGTGGTTACAAATCACGCACCATGAAAAATATCAAGAATTGGCTGACGGTAATCGGATTCGTGTTGAGCCGATTGCACCGATTAGAGGTCGCATTTTAGACAGAGGTGGACAGGTCTTAGCAGATAACCAAACTGTGTATATTCTCGAATTGCACCGCGATGAGTTACCCCGCCCCCGCTCCTTACATAGTGTGTTAGATAAACTCGACGAATTTAAGTCTAGCTTTTCAAGTGTAGATGATCGTGTTGCTGTCCGCTTACAACAGCAGTGGCGACGTATGAATCGTCATCTTCCATTTACTTTGACAAGAATAACAGAAGAAGAAGCAGCGCGTTTTTCAGTCGATTCATGGCGTTATCCCGGATTTAGTGTTAATGCTGTTGCACAACGCATTTATCCACAAGGGCAGCGTGCTTCGCATGCGATTGGTTACGTAGGTCGTATCACGATTGAAGATTTGCGCACATTGGATGTTGAAAACTATCGCAATACCGATTTTGTCGGTCGTAGCGGTATTGAACAAAGTTATGAGTCAGAACTACACGGTCAAACAGGACTACGTTATGTCGAGGTAGATGCAAGAGGACGTCAAATTCGAGAGCTAGATCGGATCGCTTCACAATCAGGAAAAGATCTGATTCTTTCTATTGATTTAGAGCTGCAAAATTTTGCTGAGGATTTATTGGGTGATCGTAAAGGCGCGATTGTTGCTTTAGATCCACAAAATGGCGATGTATTAGCATTAGCATCAACACCGACATTTGACCCCAACGCGTTTATTGCGCATATGGATAATGACCGTTATCAGCAATTAATTCGCGATCCTAAAAAACCGCTTTTAAATCGTGCTACTCAAAGTAGGTATCCACCCGGCTCAACCATTAAACCTTTTATGGGACTCATTGGTTTAGAATCTGGACTGATTACACCAGCAACTAAAAAATATGCAGGTCCTTCTTTCGAGTACAAAGGCATGGTTTATCGAGATTGGAAAAAAGAAGGACATGGTACGGTTGATTTAGACTTGGCCATTACCCAATCGTGTGATGTTTTCTTTTACGAGCTTGCCTTGGATATGACAATCAGTCGCATCGATGCTGGCTTAGCTCCCTTTGGTATTGGTGAAAAAACAGGGATTGATTTACAGTCAGAATCAAGTGGTGTTCGTCCAAATCCTGCATGGAAACGTCGCGTGCAAAACAAACCTTGGTATCCTGGTGAAACCATTATTGTCGGTATTGGGCAAGGTTACTTGTTAACAACACCCTTGCAGTTGGCTTCAGCAACAGCCACACTGGCGATGCAAGGCAAGCGTTATCGTCCCCATATCGTCCACACAGAAGATGATTTTTCTCAACCTAGTGTTGAAATGAAGACAGAAAATTGGAAAGCAGTCATTCATGCTATGAGTCACGTTATGACTGCTCCTACAGGAACTGGAAGACGTTCTGCACCTTTAGTACGCAGCACCATTGCAGGTAAAACGGGAACGGCACAGGTTGTTGCTTTTGCGAAAGATAGTAAATATAACGCGAGCAATTTTAGTGAGGAGCAGCTTGACCATGCCCTTTTTGTTGGCTTTGCCCCTGTGAGTGAGCCTAAAATTGCCATAGCGGTATTAATCGAAAATGGCGGGCATGGTGGCGAAACAGCCGCACCTTTGGCTGCATTGGTTGCTGATTTTTGGCTGCGCAAAACAGGGATAACACCATGAGTGGACAGTTGTTTGAACTCAATGCCATGAATCGTTGGCGTTGGCGTTTTTATCTTGATCCTTGGTTGTTACTTGGTATTGCAGCATTAGCAATTTTTGGGAGTTTGATTGTCTATAGTGCCGCTGATGGTGATACGATTTTCATTGAAGCTCATTGGATTAAGTTGGCATTAGCCAGTTTGCTTATGATTTTAGCGGCACAATGTCCACAACGTTGGTATAGCAATTTAGCATTACTTGTTTATCTTGTTGGATTAGCCTTGCTCATTGCGGTGATGCTGTTTGGTGAAATTAGTAAAGGTGCTCAGCGTTGGCTTGATTTAGGATTTTTTCGCTTTCAACCCTCAGAAATTATGAAGTTAGCCATGCCTGCTGCCTTAGCATGGTTACTATCCCAAAATCAGTTACCGCCAAAATGGACAACCATAATACTTGCTGCAATTATGTTAGCGATTCCTGTTGCTTTAGTTGCGAAACAGCCAGACTTAGGTACAGCGATATTGATTGTTGCCTCGGGTGGTATTGTGATCTTTTTTGCTGGATTGGCATGGCGTGTGATTGCTGGTTTATTGCTTGCTGTGGCAGTCGCAGCACCGATTGCTTGGAATCATTTGCATGAGTATCAGCAGAAGCGTGTCTTAACTTTTTTGAATCCAGAAAATGATCCATTAGGTTCAGGCTATCACATCATTCAATCGAAAATTGCCATCGGCTCTGGTGGGTTAGAGGGCAAGGGCTGGCGAAATGGCAGTCAAACACAGCTCGATTTTTTGCCTGAGAGTCATACCGATTTTATTTTTTCGGTGCTTGCGGAGGAGTGGGGATTAGTTGGTGTCTTAGTATTAATTGCCTTATATTTATTTGTCATTGCGCGTGGGTTTTATATCGCTTGGCAAGCGCGAGACGCTTTTGGGCAATTAATGGCTGGCGCGATTACCATGAGTTTTTTTATTTATATTTTTATTAATATTGGTATGGTTTCAGGCGTATTGCCTGTTGTTGGTGTGCCTCTGCCGTTGATTAGTTACGGTGGCACGTCATTGGTTACGTTAATGCTGGGGTTTGGCATCTTAATGTCGATTCATGCTGAACACAAACGTAATCCGAAACGAAGTATGTAGGTTTGACGATTTCACTTTTCAGAATAGCGCAAATAACGCAACGATTCCTTCACTCAAGCAATGACCATTTCCCCATTTCGGTTTCGTAACTGAGTGCGTGTTTGAGTTTTGCTAAAAAATTATCGCGTGTGATTTCTTTTGCCCCTAAAGAGAGCAGATGTTCTGTGCTAAATTGACAATCAATGAGCTGAAACCCCCAAGCATCAAGTTGAGTGCATAAGGTAGCAAGAGCAACTTTAGAAGCATTATTTGCCTTAGCAAACATAGATTCACCAAAGAATATTTTACCTAATGCGATACCGTATAGGCCACCAACAAGCGCACCATCTAACCATACCTCGACCGAATGAGCATAACCTTGCTCATGCAGTTGACGATAGCCAGCAATCATTTCGGGCATAATCCACGTTTCATCACGGGTATAAGCACAGGCATTAATAACGGCATCGAATGCTGTATCGTAGGTTACCTTAAAGCCGCCATTACGCATCACCTTTGCCAAACTACGACTGAGCTTAAATTCTGTTGGCATCAGGATGGTGCGCGGATTGGGACACCACCATAAAATGGGGTCACTTTCACTAAACCAAGGAAAAATACCGCACCGATAAGCAGTGAGTAGCCATTCGGGAGAAAGTGCACCACCCATCTGAATTAAACCAGCAGGATCGCTCAAAATGAAGGTGGTGTTGGGGAAGTTTGGCTGATCATCGGGCGAGCAGTATTTAACCCGCTCGCCATTGTTTAATGTCAGCCAATGCATAGTAAACGACAAAAGTCGCTTATTCTTTTTCGGCTAGGTAACGTTCAACGTCCAGAGCCGCCATACAACCCGATGCCGCCGAAGTAATGGCTTGACGGTAAACCTGATCGGCAACATCACCCGCAGCAAAGACACCTGTCACGCTTGTTGTTGTGGCATTGCCTTCGCTACCGCTTTTCACTTTAAGATAACCGTTCACCATTTCCAGTTGACCTGCAAAAATATCGGTATTGGGTTTATGACCAATTGCCACAAAAACACCTTGTAAGTCGATATCTTTGCTACTACCATCACGGTGTTTTAAGCGAATGCCCGTCACGCCCGTTTTATCACCTAAAATTTCATCAACTTCACTATGCAATTCTAGCTTGATATTGCCATGCTCTACTTTGTGCATTAAGTGATCGATCATGATTTTTTCGGCTTTGAACCTATCACGACGATGCACTAAAACCACTTCACTGGCAATGTTCGACAAATAAAGTGCTTCTTCAACAGCGGTATTACCACCGCCAATCACCGCGACACGTTGACCACGATAGAAAAAACCATCACAGGTAGCACAGGCAGAAACGCCTTTACCCTTAAAGGTTTCTTCTGACGGAATACCTAAGTACTTAGCCGATGCACCCGTAGCAATAATGAGCGCGTCCGCTGTGTATTCACCCATATCGCCACGTAACAGGAATGGGCGTGTATTCAAATCAACAAAGTTGATATGCTCAAAGATAATTTCTGTACCAAAGCGTTCGGCATGTTTTTGCATGCGTTCCATCAGTGCAGGTCCTTCAACACCTTGATTATCACCTGGCCAATTATCTACTTCTGTTGTTGTTGTGAGTTGACCACCTTGTTGCATACCTGTCAGCATGACGGGCTTTAAGTTGGCGCGTGCCGCGTAAACAGCTGCACTGTAACCTGCTGGACCTGAACCCAAAATTAATACTTGGCAATGTTTAGACATGAAGTCACTCCATAATGTTACTTTGATTGTTTTAGATGCGTTAACGCTATCAGAAGCGAGCCATAAACGGTTATTATATTCTTTTTCTACGCTAATTTGTTGAGTATCAAAATGACAAATAAACAGGCTTCGGGCATTCAGTTGGTACAAGGTGTATTAACCCTATCGACACCTGCTTGGCCAAGGCTATCGCAGTTTATTGTTAATCAGAATATCGAATTACTGAATAGAATACAGCAATGGCTGTCAATGCAAAGTCCAACAATATGTTGGTTACTGGGTGAACATTCATCGGGTAAAACACATCTGGCGCAGGCATTGTTATCACAGCAAACCGAAATTGGTAAACAAGGTGCGTTTGTTTCTGGTAAGGACGCAAAAAAACTACGCCCTGAACTGTTGCAAGGCTTAGAGCTATTGCCGTTTGTTTGTATTGATGATGTGGATACTTTGCTGGTTCAGCCAACTTGGTTACAGGCAATCGAGCGTCTTGCGGTCTTGATGCGTGATCGGGGCGGCTGTTTATTACTGGTACAAAAATCTTCTGTAACGCCCGAAACCTTGAACGGCTTAGTGCTCGTGTTACAACCATTAATGGAAGATGCTTTAAAGCGAGAAGCATTAATTAACCGTGCCAAACAAAGCGATATTGTTTTATCCGATGCCGTTGTTTCATGGCTACTCAAACAATTTAGTAACGATTTAGGGCAGCTTATGCATGTCTTGAACTATTTAGATCATGCTTCGATGACCTTAAAACGTCCCATAACTGTACCTTTTGCAAAGCAGGTCTTGTTACAATAAACAGGTTTATCAATGCCCCTATAAGAAAGATTGAATGAGGTCTATTAGCTTTTGTTGATATGATGCTCAAAATTACATTAAGAATGGAGAATGACACAATGATGCCTACTAAAATTTTAGGTTTGTTTTTAGCACTGGCGATGCTGCCAGCGATGGCAGCGACTGATGCCGAATTTGTTGACTTGTCAGGCAAAAAAGTAAAATTGTCTGACTATCGTGGTAAATGGGTTATCGTCAATTATTGGGCAACTTGGTGTCCCCCTTGTGTGCACGAAATTCCAGAACTCGCTGCTTTTCATGAAGCGCACAAAGATAAAGATGCGGTTGTGTTAGGTGTTAATCATGAAGATGATGAAACAACGAAAGTTAAACAGTTTGTTGAAGGCTATCTGGTAGGCTATCCCGTGTTGCGCTCAAACGAACGCTTAAGCAACAGAACCCCATTTGGTGCCCTCAAAGGACTACCAACAACCTACATGATTACCCCAGAAGGTGAATTGGTTGCTGCAAGAACGGGTATGGTTGATCAGAAGGGTCTGGAAAAATTCATTAAAGACAATAGTAATTAAAAAGGTATCAGCAAATGAAACAGTGGATTGTATTAGCATTAAGCGCATGTTTATCCATCTCAGTTGCTTGGGCGGATAAGAGCAAAGGTTTTTTTCAAGAAAGCTTTGGTAATTATCAAGAAGAATTGGCGAGCGCAAAACAAGATGGCAAGTCAGCCGTTTTCATGTTTTTTATGATGGATGAATGCCCCTTCTGCGATAAAATGGAAAAAAGCATGCTTTCTCAGCCCGATGTGCAGGCTTATTTTAAGCAACATTTTGCTAATTTTGTCTTTGATATTGAAGGTGATGTTGAAATTACCGATTTTGCAGGTAAGCCTAAAAAGCAAAAAGATATGGCAGAAAAAGACTTTCGTGTCCGCGCCACACCAGTCATGATTTTCTTTGACTTAACAGGGAAACCGATTGCTCGTTATACAGGCGCGACGCGCGATAAGGCAGAATTAATGCTTTTGGGTCAGTTTGTCGTGGATAAGGTTTATGAAAAAATGACCTTTGAACAATACAAGCGTCAAGTAAAAGGATAGGGGGCATGCAGTTATTTGCAAAAAGCCTATTGTTCGTTTCGCTGTTAACAACCTCTGTTTTGGCGGCAGAGGACAAAAAGCATCTCCCAGAGCCTTTATCATTAGCAGCGGCCTTGTCAATTGCTGCCGAACAAAACCCCAGTGTCATGTTGGCACAGGCAAGAGCGCAGCAAGCACAAGCCGAACGCAATGCTGTTGAGGTTCGTGATAACTTTCAAATGCGCTTTGAAGGTGGTTTAGGTCGGCGAGAATTTAATGGTCGCGAAGAAGAATACAATTCGGCTTATTTGGTATTGCAAAAGCAGTTGTATGATTTTAATCGTACCAATTTAAGCATTGCTGCCAGTGAAGCGCAACTTGCGGCACAAAGTGCGTTAGAGTCACTGGCGCGTAGTCAATATCGTCAGGCGGTGATTGAGTCCTATTATGATGTTTTGTTAGCGGATATGACTTATCGTGTCGAAAATGAACAACTTGCCATTGAGTATGTCGATTTTGATCATGCACAAGATGAAGCGAAATTAGGTAAAAAATCTGCTTTGGATTTATTGGCATTAGAAGCACCCTATCAACGCACCGTCATTCGTCGTGCTATGGCAGAAAATACACAACGTAGTACGCGGGCTGCACTGGCAGAGTTACTGGGTTATCCGCAATCATTACCAGAAGAGCTGGATATTCCCGATAATGGCACACTTAAGAAACGTCCTGTAGGCGATATCAAAATTTTGCAACAACAGGCACTGGATCGTAATTTTGAGTTGCAAGCAGCGAATCATCAATTGGCAGCAGCAGAACTTAAACTACAATCAAGCGAAAAAATGAATATGCCACGTATCGATGCCATTGGTCGTACAGGCTGGCATACCAATGTCGATACCCTGTATGAAGGTCGCTGGCGTTATGAGTTGGCACTGACCATGCCATTAATAGACGGTGGTCTTAAAGCATCGGAAGTGGATAAAGCAAAAGCAGAACTCATGCGTTTGCGTGCGCAAAAGTCTGCATTAGAGCGTCAGGTGCGTCAAGCAGTATTAGAAACGGCATTACAACTCGAAACCTTAAAGTCGCGCGCTACCCAAGTTAAGGTTGCTGGTGATCGTGCGGAAATGATTCTAGATAAAAGCCGCACCGAATATCAGTTTGAGCGCAAAACGGACTTAGGCGATTCCATGGTTGGCGCAACGCGAGCTGAATTAGAAGCAATGACGTTAGAACGAGACAGAGCGGTCTTGTGGAACACGCTACAAAAATTACTGGGAGAAGAACAGCAATGAATAAACTGATAATAGTCACAACGGTAATGGCCTTGATTGCTTTTACTCAAGCCGTAGGCGCGGCAACATTGGGGGCGTTGGTTGATGGACAGGTAACAGGTCTAACGGTTAAAGAAGGCGATAAGGTTACTAAGGGGCAGTTATTGCTTGAGGTTGATGCCCGAGCACAACAAGCACGCATTAACCAACTCAAAGCACGTTTGAAGGTGGCAGAGTTAGAACTCAAAGATGCTAAAACTGATTTTGAAGCAGAAAAAGCCTTATTTGACCAAACCGTAACGGCAAAACGTCGCTATGATGCCGTTGTTTTGGTGACTGATCGCGCCACAGCCAAAGCTGATGTCTTGCGTGCTGAACTCGCTGAAGCTTTGGTTAAATTAGATTATTACCTAATTAAATCACCCTTTGATGCCACAGTAACAAAACTATGGGTACAAAATGGTGATACCGTATTTCATGAGAATCAAAAGCTCATCGAGTTAGAGGCAAAATAATGATGCAAACATGGAAAGTGCGCATGCTATTTATGCGTCAGTATTGGAAGCTAGCCATTCACTTGATTTGTAAAACAAAGCATTTTGGTGTTAATAATCAATGGTGGTCAGCACATCCCTCGCCAATTGGTTGGAATTGCGCCCAACGCGCGTGGGGATTGTTGACAGTGATGCCTGTATGGCGTAATTATCAGTCAATGAAGGTGCGTAGTTGCTTGGGCTGGTTGCCCAGCAGTGATTGTGATGCGTTAGGGTTTAGTGAAGAAATTCTAGGCAGTAAGCATTAATCACTGTAAAAATATAGCTCTTGATAAATGCAATTTAAATGATACTATGGGCAAGACACTCAGGTGTCAAAGACTGAATATGTGCAACTGATTAAAAATGGATGGTTCATTATGGCAAAACTTTTTCTCGATAACGA
>DYST01000109.1 GCA_020726325.1 Thiomicrospira cyclica
TCACATCGGGCATCAGCGCATGCATGTCGCGCCAATGCGACACCAGCCCACGATAGGCATTGTCTTGGGTGTTGAGGTAAGGCAATAAATCGGCAAGTTTGCCCAATTGATCACCTAAATTGCCTTTACCCACCAAGCCACCGACTTTATTCAATAAGGCGGGGGGCAAAGTGTGCAATGCGCCAGCACCGACGTTCAATAAGGCTTGCGGATTACCGCCCAAGTTATGCCAGAGTTTTGACCCTGTTGCGTAATGCCCATAGCCGCCAAACAACTCATCACCCCCATCACCCGACAAGGCAACGGTGACATGTTCACGTGTGAGTTTCGATACCAAATAAGTCGGCATAGCAGAAGAGTCAGCAAAGGGTTCATCGTAAATACTGGAAAGCTTCGGAATAACATTTAATGCATCTTGGGCGGTAATGGTCATTTCGGTGTGTTCTGTGCCTAAGTGATTGGCGACCGCACGGGCATGCTCCGACTCGTTAAACTTAGCATCGTCAAAGCCGATTGAAAAGGTACGCACTTTACGCGCACTCTGTGCTTGCATCAGTGCGACAACAATCGACGAGTCAAACCCACCCGATAAAAACGCCCCCAGCGGCACATCGGCTTCCATACGGATATTCACCGCATCCATCAACAAGCTTTCGAGTGCATTCATGGCATCGCTATCTGACCCTGTAAATGGGTTCGCTAATGCTTGCTCGACCACTTGCTGCGGATGCCAGTAATAGCGTGGCTCTGGCATGGTCTTATCTAAGATATTTACCTGTTTTAATACCACAATCTGCGCTGGCAACAGCTTTTTCATCCCCTCAAAGATGGTATAGGGTGCAGGCACAGTACCGTATCGCAAAAACAAGGCTTGGCTTTGTGGGTCGATACTGGCATTAAAGGCGGGATGCGCGCGACACGCATCGAGCGTTGAAGCAAAGAAAAAAACACCATTCACCCAGCCATAGCTTAATGGCTTTTCACCCATGCGATCACGCGCTAAAGTCAACGACAGGGTTACCTTGTCCCACAAGGCAAAAGCAAACATGCCATTAAAGCGATGTAATGCACCTGCAATACCCCAATGAGCGATAGCCGCTAACATCACTTCGGTATCTGAATGTCCGCGCCACGCAGGCGACACGCCTGCTGCTGCCAAATCGCTTCGTATGGCATGATGGTTATACACCTCGCCATTAAAAATAATGACATAACGCCCACAAGCCGATAACATCGGCTGATGCCCTGCTGGTGATAAATCCATAATCGATAAACGACGATGCCCCAGCGCAATACCAGAAGTTGCATCCGTCCACTCGCCTGCCGAATCAGGTCCTCGTGGCGTGATTGCACAGTTCATATCACGAACAAGCGTGCTTAAATGCGCATCGCTCGCGTTCAGTTTAGGGTCAAGAAATCCTGCAAATCCGCACATGGCACATCCAAATCGTTAATTGAAATCTACCATCATTGTGCCATAAAAACCGCCCCGTAGGGCGGCATATTTAAATCCCCCCCGCCTTCGGCGACCCCCTTTAATAAAGTGGGTGGGGAATAGTTCCCTCCTTTTGTAAAGGAGGGTTAGGGTGGATTTTACTTAAAACTCACCCCATTCCTGATTGTTGGCTTTTTTAGATGCGGGTAATGCTGGGCGACTACTTGGTTTGGCTGCTGGACGAACATTTAGGTTCGCCCCTACTGTATTTGCACGCATCGAAACAATTGTTGCCGCACCTGTCTTAAAGAATGCCATATCATTCCGCAAATTATTTGCTTCTGTGCTTAAACTCTCGGCTGCTGCTGTGGTTTCTTCTACCAAGGCAGCACTTTCTTGCGTTACTTTATCAATATCGGCAATGGCAAGATGAACTTGGCTAATGCCAACACTCTGCTCATTCGATGCCGTTGCAATTTGATCAATCATGCTCGCTACTTGATGAATCGAACCTGCAATACCGTTAAGCATTTCACCCGACTTATCAGCAAGCTGCGTGCCGTTTTCGATACGGGTTACACTATCGGTAATTAAGGCTTTAATGTCTTTGGCTGCATCGGCTGACTTGCCTGCTAAGGCTCTTACTTCGGAAGCAACAACAGCAAAACCGCGACCATGCTCGCCAGCACGTGCCGCTTCTACTGCAGCATTTAAGGCTAATAAATTGGTTTGAAAAGCAATGCTATCAATAATGGTCACAATATCGCTAATTTTATTACTCGACGCTTTAATCGATTGCATCGCACTAATCGTTTGTTGCATGACTTGCACACCATCGGTCGCTTGATTTTGTACCTGATTAGTTAAATCTGCTACTTTACGCGCGTTGGCTGTGTTGGCTTGAACCGCTGCTGCCATTTCATTCATAGTCGAGCTGGTTTCTTCTAGTGCTGCAGCTTGTTCTTGCACGCGACCCGACAAATCAGCCGAACCTTGTGATACCTGACCTGCTGCCTCACTGACAATATGAGAGGAAGCAACCGTAAGCACAACAACCTCTTTAACCTTGGCAGCAGAGTAGTTCATGGCGTTTTTTAAATCATGGAATTGTCCCTCATAGCGACCCATGGCCAACTCGCTCGTTAAATCACCCAGTGCTTGCGCCTCTACGACCGCGACAATCGAAGCAATGACCTTGGCGGTATTTTCCATCGAATCATTGATTGCATTTTTAAGCACCAACAAGTCACCCTGAGCTTTCGCTTGTACGCGTGCATCAAAATTTCCTGCGGTCATTTGTGTCATAATCGCGTTAATTTCAGCAACAACTTGGCTTACTGCATGTAAGGCTTGTTCAACCAAGTCCCTGAATGCCAGTGGTACTTTTTGATCCATCTGCACATCAAATTTTCCTGCATTTAAGCCTTGCATCACTTTTTCAAGTTCACCCATCATAAAAGAAACGGAGTTAGCTGAAGCATTCACACCCTGCTTTAATACAGCCAAATCGCCAACATAATTGCCATTCATGCGTTGAGCAAAGTCAGCATTAGCAATCGCACCCACAACATGATTGGCTTCAGAAATTGACTGATCTAAATTACCCAGCAATTGATTAAAAGATTGATTTAAGGCATTAAACTCATCTGCTGTTTCAGGCAATCGTGTCTTAAAGGTCTGCGTTATTGCAACTTGAGAAACAGAACCCACAACACGATCAATAGCCGCCAGCACGCTACGGATCACCCCTAAGGCTAAAAGCCCAAGTACCAATAAGCCAATGACGATAACAGTGATCATGATGAACTTGCTTTGCTCACTATACGCATATGCCAAATTACCCGATTGTGTCGCAACATCAAGATTAAGCTGAATCACTTTACTCAGTGTTTCTTCCGATTTATTAAATAATGGACGCTGTAATTCATAAAGCCTATAAAACTCAGCAAAAACATTTTTTTGTTCTTGCTCTGAATGAGGTTTTGCTAATTTTTCCATTTCATGCGTTAGCTTGGTATCAACAGACTTCCATTCTGCCCATTCTTTTTCAAACTGTTTCCATAATACAGCTTCTTCTTTAGTTTGAGGCAAGGGTGCGTAAATATCCAAGCCTTTTCGCGCTGTTTGCCATGCGTTTTCTTTGCGCTTTAGGGTATCAGCATACCAAGCAACGGCATTGTAGTCTAATTCCCAAATAGCCGTTTCAATCGTGTGTAAACGAATATTTGTTTGTGCTTCATTTAAAGTTTGTAATCCTATCAATGATGGTAATCGTACATCATTGATTTCACTAATTGACGACTCTGCTGTTGTCAGCCCCCGCCAACCTGTTAGGGCAATGATTAAGGCTAAAATCGTGGCAGATACTGCCAGTAGTAATAATCGCGCTTTAATTGTCATGATTGAGACCCTGTTGGTTTGTTATATTTACATATTATTTATGCTTGATTATACGCTACAAAAATGACAAATAATGACAAATAAACGATAAAAAATGTTCTAGTTCGTCACTCATAAATAATACGGATGACAACTACCACATTGAACTTGCTACTTGAATGCGTCCATAACTTTTTATGATTTAAATGCAACAATCAATTCTGTCCATACATACTGTGCTAACAAAAACTTATGAGCATGACCCAACTCTGTTATCCCAGCTGCCGTTAGTAACATCAATGAATTATCATCTTGCTCGAAACCTGCACCATTGGCGACACTGTTAGCGAGCACAGCATCGACACCTTTGCGCATCAACTTTGCTTGCGCGTTTTCTAATACATGATCTGTTTCGGCAGCAAAGGCGATTACTTTAGCGCGCTTTGGCTGTGCTGCTGCCCAAGCGACAATATCGGGATTTTGAATCAGATTGAGCGTTAACCCTGCATCGCCTTGTTTTGTGAGCTTGCTACTGGCAATCTGTTCGACGCGATAGTCAGCAACAGCGGCAGCGGCAATCATAAAATCACAGCCTGCAAAATGACTTTGTACTGCGGCAAACATCTGTAATGCCGAACGGACACGAATCACCGTCATACCTTTGGGATCGGGTAAGGCTGTTGGACCTGATACTAAAATCACTTCCGCCCCCAAATCACGCGCAACCTCTGCAAGGGCATAGCCCATTTTTCCGCTGGAGCGATTGCCAATAAAACGCACAGGATCTATGTCTTCAAATGTTGGACCTGCGCTAATCAAGACGCGCTTAGCAGCAAGGATTGGTTCTGCTTGTAACGCAGATAGGGCATCAACAATGGCTTGTGCCTCTTGCATCCGCCCGATATCGACCTCGCCACAAGCAAGACTACCACTGACGGGTGATAAAATACGCGCCCCGCGTTGTTCGAGTAGGACAAGATTAGCCTGAGTGGCAGCATGTCGCCACATATTGCCATTCATAGCAGGGGCAAGCACGAGTTCGGCTTGTGTTGCTAAGGCGAGGGTTGTGAGTAAATCATTTGCCATTCCCTGTGCCAGCCGAGCCATGATATCGGCTGTTGCTGGTGCAATGAGTAGGATATCCGCCCAACGTGCCAGTTCAATATGGCTCATCGCAGCTTCCGCTGTGTGATCAAACAAAGTCGAGCGTACAGGACAATTTGTGACCGCTTGCAATGCTAAAGGTGATACAAAATGAGCAGCAGCTTCGGTCAAAACGCACTGCACTTGCGCCCCAGCTTGCACCAATTTTCGCGCCAAATCGACCGTTTTGTAAGCGGCAATGCCGCCTGTTATACCGAGTAAGATTTTTTTATTGTGCA
>DYST01000110.1 GCA_020726325.1 Thiomicrospira cyclica
TAAACTAAAATATATAGCGGTACTTTTAATTATTGGAGTTGAACAGATGGAACTCATCGGTCTCTTTCCCACATGGTATGAACCTGGGGTAGGCAGTGGTTGGGTGGTAGGTATTATGTCTACCATTCACGTGCTTTTCTCGCATACTTCGGTGGGTGCGTCAGTGTTTTTTATGATATTGGCAACCATTGCCTACCGTCAAAACAAGCCAGAGTTATTAGAGTTTGTGAAGCGGTATGGTCTTTTCTTATTGGTTTTTTCTTACATTTTAGGGTCAATTACAGGACCAGGGATTTGGTTTTCGACTACGGTTGCCAGTCCGCGTGGTATTTCTGCTCTCATTCACACGTTTGTCTGGAAATGGGCGACCGAATGGGTGTTCTTTATGATCGAAGTCGTTGGTGTGTATGCCGTGGTGTATTTGGTCGGTAAAATCGATCAGCGCACACATTTACGCATTACCGTGATTTTGGGCTTGGCTTCTTATGCCACCATGCTCATTATTTTGGGCATCTTATCGTTCATGATGTGGCCAGGAAAACCAGAATGGTTTACAGAAGGCGGTTATTTGAATGGCTTCTATGGTGCGAATACCTTTGCTCAGTTATCGATGCGTACGATGTTTATGCTATCCGTTACTGCGGTCGTTGGTAGTATTGTAACTGCTGGTTTTACCGATCTTGAATTCCGTCGCAAAATGAATCGTTGGTTAGCAACATTCGGTATTGTGGGGGTAATTGTTGGTGGTGCCTTGTTCCAGTGGTATTTAGCAACCTTGCCTAATTACGCGCATTTGATTCTGGAAAACCGCTTGCCAGAATGGTTCGCACCAAGCTTATATGCCACTTTGGGCGGTATGCTGGTGTATTTTATTGCCATGCTGGTGACGCCACGGTTAATTACAACAGTTGTGGCTTCGGTGGCAACCGTGTCTATCTTGATCTTTGGCTTGTGGCCTGAAGAAGTAGCGCGGGAATCAATTCGTAAGCCTTTTGTTGCAGGTCAGTATGTTTACTCAAATCAAATTATTGCGCGAGATGTACCTGGGTTAGGTATTAAAAGCGAATTGCCGCTGATCGAAGAAAAGGGCATTTTGAAAACACATATTTTTATTCCAGATAATCTACGCACGATCACGGATAACAATAAAGTTGAAGTTGGTCAGACACTAGCCATGATTTTGTGTAGTAATTGTCATAGCTTAACCGCAACAGGCATACGCCCGATGGTGAATTATTTTGGCGGTAATACCAATGTAGTTGAGATTAAAGGCTATTTACTGGGTGCATTAGCAACAGGCAATACCTTGTATATGCCGCAAATTCCGTTAAAAGATGACGAGGCTGAAGCCTTGGCTACTTACTTGGCAACACTAGGAGGAACACACTAATGGATGTTCAAGCTTTATATGCACTACGTGATGTAGCGGGCGTGCCAACACATCCCGTGGTGTTTTTAATTTTAGGCGTTGTCACTTGGGCATTGCATATTGCAGCTGTTCAGGTGATGTTAGGTGCATCTGCATTAACTTTATGGGGCGCGTTGAGTCAAGATAGTCAGCGCCGTCGTTTGGCGCAGTCGATGTTGCCTGTGTCTAAGTTCATGTTATCGTTAGCGGTATTCTTGGGCGTTGCGCCACTGCTATTTGTGCAGGTGATTTACGATCCATTTTGGTATACCTCTAACGTGTTGTCGGCATGGTGGGTAATTGGGTTCATTATCATTTTGACAGTTGCAGCTTTGCTGAATATGTTTTTCTATAACCAGAACCAAGATATGGGTAAAACCACAAAAACGGTTTGTCCCGGTTCAATGCTGATGTCAATTGCATTATTACTGGTTGTCGGGTTCATTATGCATGTATTGACCTATCAAATGTTGCTGCCAGAGCAATGGATGAGCTGGTACGCGCCTAATGGTCATATCGATGCTTCGGGTCAGACGTTACATGCTTATAGCTTGCCACGTTTCTTGTTTTTTATTAGCTTAAGTGCGCCTGTTGTCGGTGCAGTTTTGGTGGGGTATCAGCGTTACTATCGTCCACGCTTGGATGATGAAACTGCCAATATGACCGCTGAGTATTTAGATTGGGTTGGTCAGTTGGGCATGAAACTCATTACCTTTGGTGGTGTGGTGAGTGTTGGTTTTGGTGCTTGGTGGATGTTGAGCTTGCCAGAAAACATGACCTTTTTTGCAGGGTCAATCTGGATGTGGTTTGGTTTGGTGAGCATGTTGTTATTCGTTGCTTTTGCACAGTGGGTACGCGGCAAGATGAATACGGGCTGGGCATATACCGTGTTGCCTGTTGGTGCGCTATTGCTCATCATCTTAGCGATTGCTAAGGAAGCTTTGCGCTGGGGTATTCTTTACGGTGTGCATGGTTATGATGCGATGGACTATACCATCAATATGGATTGGTATAGCACGATCATGTTCTTTGTCACTTTCTTGGTGATTGGTGGCTTGGTCATGACTTATATCATTTTGGTGGCTTGGCATGCTGGGCAAACTAAAGGGATGTACACACCAACCGAGGGTATTACTAAAATTGGTCGTTATGCGGTGTGGTCAATTGTGCTCTTTATGGTGCAGTTCTTTGGTATTGGTTTCTATGTGTGGTTGCGATAAGGAGAACAAAATGAAAAAAGCATTAATTCCTATCGTGTTGGGTTTGTTTGCAGAATCAGTACTTGCAGTGCCCATGGCGGGCGAGATGGCGGCACAAAGTTGTGCTGCTTGTCATGGCACACAAGGTAAGTTGTCTGCAGAGTCTTACCCAGAATTGGCAGCGATGCCAAAGCAGCAGTTTATTCAAGCAATGAGCGATTTTAAATCGGGTAAACGTGCTTCTACACTGATGAGTAAGGTTGTAGAGGGATTTACAGCCGAAGAAATTGCGGAAATGGCAGACTATTTTGCCGCGCAAAAACTGGATTGAGGAGCAGAATTATGATGAATCGTCGTCAATTTTTAACGGCTGCTGCCTTTGGTACGCTTGCGCTTGCTTTACCAGCGCGTAGCCTGTTTGCTGGTGTTCAGCCACATGTCGTGGTATTGGGTGGCGGTGTTGGTGGTGCAACTTTCGCTAAATATTTAAAAATGCAAGATCGCAACGTTCGTGTGACCGTAATTGAAAAAAATCCAACTTATATGCGTCCATATGGTAGTACCGAAGTGATTACGGGACATATTGGTATGAAGGATTTGGAAGTTGGTTATGATGTTCTGAAGAACAAGTATGGTGTTGAGTTTGTATTTGATAGGGTAACTGGTGGAGATTTAGATAAACGCAGTCTGAAATTAGCTTCTGGTACAACCATGACCTACGATAAGTTGGTCGTATCCCCAGGTATCGAGCTGATGTATGACAAAGTAGAGGGGTACTCGGAAGCGGTAGCTAATACAGATATTCCCAGTGCTTGGATTCCTGGCAAGCAAACACAGTTATTGGCAGATCAACTTAAAGCCATGCCTCAGGGCGGAACGTTTGTGATGGTTGCGCCGCCGAATCCGTATCGTTGTCCACCAGGTCCTTACGAGCGTGCTGCCTTGGTAACAGAATGGTGTGAAAAACATAATCCGACGGCAAAAATCATCATTTTGGATCCTAAAAATGAGTTTGTCACTGACAAAAATATGTTGTTAGGTTGGAATCGATTGTACAACTTTAATATTTCTGCTGAATTTATGGAAGGCATGCCGAGTGATGTGAAAATACACAATACGCCTTCTAAATTGGAATGGATACGAGCGAAAGATGGCGGGAAGGTAAAATCGATTGATGCAAACAGCAAAACGGTTACCTTTGAAGGCGGTAGCATTAAAGCCGATGTGTTAAATATTATTCCACCACAGCGTGCGGGTAAAATTGCGCAAGACTTGGGTTTGAGCGATGACAAAGGTTGGTGTCCAGTTAACTTAACAGATTTTGCCTCAAATCATTTCAAAGATGTGTATGTGTTAGGGGATGCTACTCATGGCGGTATGACACCAAAATCTGGTTTTTCGGCAAATAGCCAAGCGAAAGTGACAGCAATGGCAGTGATTGATGCTCTGGCAGGTCGTGAGCCTAATGAAAATCCTGTCTGGGAGAATACGTGTTACGCGCTCGCAGGTAGTGATTATGGTTTGTTCGTTGCCGATGTGTTCCGTTTGAAAGAAGGGAATGTGATGTATCGCGTTAATCCTGATCGTTATCCTTCGTTACATCAAACCCCTGCACAAATTCGTTTGGGTGCGGTTTACCAGCAAACTTGGATGCGTACTTTTACACAAGACTGTTTCGCTTAAGGAGAAAGAAGATGATGAAACAACAATTCTCATTACTCGTTTTGGCGATGGGTTCTATTTTGACTATGTCTGTATTCGCAGAAGGACATCATGTAGCAGAGCCTTGGACTGTGAGTGGTTTGCATGCTAATTTGGCAGCCATGCCAGTGGGTGATGCTGTGCGTGGTGAAAAACTCAATATCGATATGATGTGTGCCAGTTGTCATGGTGATGGTGGACAGGCTTTGTCACGCAATTGGCCATCAACAGCGGGGCAACGAGCAGAATACACTTATAAAACCTTGCAAGATTATGCTTCGGGGCGTTTTGTTAAACATCAGGGCGCTGATGCGATGGCTGCCGTCTCTGGGATGTTAAGTCAACAGGATATGGCTGATTTAGCAGGTTATTACGCCACTAAGGCATTGCCTGTTGCAACGGTGCAGGTGAGTTTAAGCGATGATGCTTATCGTCAAACAGATTATTTGGTGCGTCAGGGTGATGTGAAGCGTTTGATTACGCCTTGTGCAAGCTGTCATGGCACTAAAGGTGAGGGTGGTATTAACGAAACACCAGCCATTGCAGGGCAGGATGCTTATGTTTTCGAGCGTAGTATGCAGACTTACAAGCAAGCAACACGAGAAAGTGATGTTCATGCTGCCATGCGCCAGTTTGCTAAAAAATTAACGGATACAGAAATTAACAACCTTGCGGCTTATTACGCCATGCAACCAAAAGCGGTTACTAAGCCTTAAGACGATTTCCTCAGTTGGTCAAGCCAACAAAACCCTGTTCCCCGCGTAAGCGGGGTTTTTTATATGCTTTTCAATAACTGCTGAATACGTAA
>DYST01000030.1:0-7454 GCA_020726325.1 Thiomicrospira cyclica
AACAACAGCCCAAACAACAGCCCAAACAACAGCCCAAACAACAGCCCAAACAACAACTCAAACCGCTTCTTTACAAACAACACAAGCAAGTGTAAACAATAACATACAGTTACTTAAAATTCTAAACGCACCACAAAATCTAGCAACACTACTTAATGCAGGACAGGCAACACCTGTTCGCGTTCTCAATGCGAATGGCAATCAAGCAACGGTACTGATTGCAGGACAAACCATTCAAACCAAAAGCACCATCACCCTAACAACAGGCGAAAGCATCAGTGTCCTGCCCGAAGAAGTTGATGGTCAATTACAACTTAAAATTGTTCCCAGCCCCACGCAAAACCCGAATCAAGGGCAACAGCAAGCTGGTACGGCAACAAAAGATAACCAACTACCGAGCTGGACAAACTCACTACCAAACACAGCGAAAGAAGCACTTGGCTCACTTAAGCATAGCCTGCCGATACAAGCACCACTCAATGAACTGTTACGTTCACTGAATCAAACGCTACCCACTTTATTGACAGACGGCACAAACAAATCGAGTTTATCGACAGCTTGGCAATCTTTTGTATCGGCTGCATTAAGCATTCATCCAGCGCCAACAGCAGAAAAAATACAACAAAGTGTGATTGATTTCAATCCCAAGCTCACAGAAAACAAAGCCAATAATAGCGTATCAAATAATACAAACACCACAACAAACACAAATGATTGGAAAAAAGACCTAACAAGCCTGATTAACGACCCACAAACGCCTTTGGCAGAAAAACAAATCGCTCAGGGTATCTTAGCAAAAACCGAGCAAACACAACAGATGCAAACACTGCACCAAATGGCAGGACAAGCCGTATTATTACAAGAAATCCCCGTTAATACCCAACAAGGATTAGATAATTTTACCTTAGAAATTGATGTCCCTAAGCCAGAAACGAACGAAGAAGACAAACAATGGAAAATTTTTATTCAGCTCGAATTGCCACAAGGCGACTTTACCAGCCGCATTCAGATGGATAAAGACTTCAATATCCGTTTACAATTATGGGGTAACAATGAAATACTAAGCAGCGAATTACAACAACAAGCTACAAACTTGCGAGCTGCCTTGCAAGAACAAGGGCTCACGGTAGAAAGCCTCATTATTGCGCAAGGCAAACCGCAATCAAGAACCGAACAACCGCCTTGGCATCAACCTTTAGTCGATATTCGTGGTTAAAAAATCATAAAAATGAACGATTCAACACAAAAAAAAGAACCTGAACAAGCCGTTGCCCTTGTCTATCGTGGTGATGATCTTCCGCGTGTGGTCGCCAAAGGCAAGGGTGCGATGGCAAGACGCATCCTTGAAATCGCCAAGGCAGCAGAAGTCCCGATTCATCAGGATGCAGCCCTAAGTAATGCACTAGGCGCGTTAGAGCTCAACGAAGCAATCCCACGCGAGCTATTTTTAGCTGTAGCGCAGGTGCTGGTGTTTGCCTATAACTTATCGGGTAAAAAGCCCGATTTAACGCCTAACAAAGATCAATCCGCTAGCGCGTAACCCATCGGCTCCAAAAGCCACGAGCTGCCATCTGCCATAAAAAACTCGCCTTGAGCATCCTCTACGCCTTTAATACTAGCAATCGCCAGTAACAGGGTACCTTCATTCAAATCAGCACCAGAACGCACTACTGTTAGGCTTTGCGAACGATTGTCACCATAGCTCACACTAAGTTCTGAACCTACTTCTGGCGCAATCGGTGCTAAGGTGTGAAAACGCATCATGCGTTTGGTGGGCTTACCACGGTACTGCATTCGCGCAATGATTTCCTGCCCAGGATAGCAGCCTTTTTTGAAGTTGATTGCACCAAGACGTTCTAGATTGAATAAATGCGCTGTGGTAGTGCCAGCATTGGCAGCTGTGACTTGCGGCAAGCCAAACGCCAAATCCATTAAATCCCAATCGCTCCTACCAACAGGTGTGCCATTGGTTTCTAATTTATCCCACAAATAGGCAATATTGGGTAAAGTTCCGATACACAAGGCACACGGATGCGCTGTTGGTAGACGAATGAGGATAATATCAGACAAGCCTTCTTGCTCGATGCTGTGCTGTGCGTAGGCTGTTTCGGGGAGCTTTTCATTGAGTAACACCACGATATCCTGCGCTGCATGAATGCCCGCATAACCAAAACGCGGCAATAAATCAGAAAAATCTTCGCAATCCACTTTGCTACGCAGAATAAACATTTTAAAGCGTTTTAACAATGCTGGAAGGGTATCACGCGCCACCTGCCAATAATAGGCATCCTTGTATAAGAATAACACCCCCAAACCCAACACGTGACCCTGTGGGTCGCAATAAGCAGCTAACTGCGCTTGTGCTGTGGTGATAAGATTCACGTCTTGCGTTAATTGCGACTGTAAAAAGGTTTTGGCATCATCACCGCTAAAACGAATCAACCCTGTATGGGCAAGACTGGTCATGACTGCACCATGACGCATGACATGACGCTCGATCTCTGGCGCACCAAAGTGCGCAATGGTTTGATTATCGCTATTAAAAATCGCGCCCTGTTGCGTCAAAAACGCATTCCATAATGTCATCATTGTTTTTTCCTTTTATTTTTCCAACACTGCCCGCACCCGAGCTAAATCTTCGTGCGTATCCACCCCTGCATGGGTTGGTGCGCAAGCCTGATCCAAAATAATTTTATGTCCATGCCACAAAACCCTAAGCTGCTCTAAGGCTTCAACACGCTCCATTTCACACGATGGCCATTGCGCATAGTGACGCAAAAAACCTGCCGTATAGGCATAAATGCCCAAATGACGACAAAAAGGCACGTCTTTAGGTAAAGGGGTGTCGGCATGTAGTTGCGAGGCAAATAAATCTCGATGCCACGGAATGGGCGAGCGCGAAAAAGCCAAGGCGTAGCCTTGTTGGTCAGTGACTACCTTAACCATATTGGGATTCATTAAATGCACTGCATCTGTAATTGGCTCCCATAATGTCGCCATTGATGCTTGCGGATTTGCCAGTAAGAGTTGTGCAATTTGATCAATGACAGCAGAGGCAATGAGTGGCTCATCACCTTGGACATTAACAACGGGCGTATCGTCAGATAAACCAAGAATCGCCGATGCTTCAGCCAAACGCTCTGTCCCTGACAGGTGCTTATCTGAAGTCATCACCACCTCAGCACCTAATGCTGACATAACATCGGTAATCTGTTGGCTATCGGTTGCGACCACCACACGCGACACCTGTGCTGCTAAGGCACGCTGCCATACATGCCACACCATCGGCTTACCAGCAATATCCGCCAGCGGTTTATTGGGCAAGCGACTCGATTGCATCCTTGCAGGAATTAAAACGACGGGCAGCATTAGACGGTCTGCTTTTTGCGATAGCTTTCGCTTTCTTCTAAAGACAGTTTGCGTGCTTCATCGACCAGCAAAATAGGAATACCGTCACGCACGGGATAAGCCAAACCGCTGGACACTGCAATCAGCTCCTGTTTTGTTTCGTCAAAAATAAGGGCTGTTTTATTGGCAGGACATACCAATATTTCGAGTAGACGTTTATCCATGGTGGGGTTCCTTATAAAGAAGTAGGTTGAGACTTTAATACAAACCAGCTGATAAGTTCAAATTTTTTATCGTCAATAATCACCGCATTGCGACCACTGCTTAGTCCTGTATTACTGATACTGACCACTGCTTTTTTGATGTGAGCATCGATTGCTTGCATATTTTCGCCGCGTTCTGTTTGCGTGTCGAACGCTTGACATTGTTTAATGATAGGTTCTGTCATGCCAACAGACAAGCTCGCTAATAGTTCAAGTGTCGATTTTACGCTTTTATAACCATAACGAATATGTCCATCATTTTGCACCGTAATGATAAAATAAGGATAACGTGGGTTTTGATGATTTTTCCCCTTATCATCAAGTGCTTTCAAACAAAAAACAGAGCCTTCAAAAGATTCGTTTGTAAGTACAGCATAAATGCCTGTTGGGGTTTCTGAGTAGCGATTTGCTTGTCCTTGTAAGTGCTGTTTTAATGATATGCGTAGGTCATTAAAACTAAAATCGGATAGCGCGATCGTTTGATTATCACCAGCCTCAAAATCAAATTCACCCGTTTTAATATCACTGATTTGTTTAATACGCCAATTTAGCAAGGCTTCACTGGCTTCATCTTGCAGTAACGGATTATCACTTCCTGTTGCAGTCATATCGGCTAATAACATGCGCGTTTGTACGCGGTCTTTTAAGTCGAGATATTCATCAAGCTCTGCTGTTGGCCAAAAATTGACCATGCTAATAGATGCGTTTTGACTACCAATACGGTCAATACGTCCAAAACGTTGAATAATGCGCACAGGATTCCAATGAATATCGTAATTAATAACTAGGTCACAGTCTTGCAAGTTTTGTCCTTCACTCACACAGTCAGTAGCAATTAAAATATCAATTTCTTGTTCAGGATGGGCTTTTTTAGATTTAGGGCTAAAGGCTTGCAGTATACGTTCAAATTGTTTACCGCCAACAGTTGAATCATTGCGTCCACTGCCCGTTACTAACGCACAATTTAAGTCGGTATGTTTAATCACTTCATCGTACAAATAAGAAGCCGTATCTGAATAGGCGGTAAAAATCAGTATTTTTTTATTGGGTTGTTGCGATTTTTTATCAATAATTTTCTTAAGATGACGTAGTTTTTCATCTTTTTGGGGTGTAATCTGTTGCATTTTTGATAACAAGGCTTCGAGTGCATTTCTATCACTCATTAAATCTTTTTTATAACGTGTTAAGTCGAGATGTTCTAGTGAGTAGGAAACTTGAGAAAACTCAAAGCCGTTTTCGTCATCTAAATTAATTAAAAATTGTTCTTTATTGTGTTCCTGAATAAAAATATTTATTTTATCAATCGCTAAATTTACTTTATTAATAGTCCTATTGATTGTGCTACAAAATGAATGCACAGAACTTTCAAGGCGCTTCAAGAAATTAACACGCATCATGCCAATCAGATAATGCTCGCGTGTGCTTTGATCATCCCAGTTTTCATCTTTTTTGTTTTTATTATCGCTCGTAATACGATAAGTTGCTAATTGTTCTTTTTTAACGTAATTAGAGGGCGAAAAAATACACAAGCTATAGCTATCGACTCGTTCTTTAATATCCTTAAACGATAAAAAATGATCGTCTGTTGATAAGTCTGAATGAATAGAAATTGGTTTGTTACGTATCGGAAACTTAAAATTAATATCATAAAATTGTTGAATATGACTACGACTGCGTGCAATCGTGATCGCATCCAGTAAACTAAACAACTCATTACCGAGCTTTTCAAATAATGATTTTTTATTACGCTCTGCACTTTTTACCCATTCATTTAATTTACCCTGTGCTTGCTTAAAGGTTTGTTCGATACTGTTAATACCAAATTCCGTAAAGTTACTATCTTTATCAGAGGTGATTAATAATAATTGATTACGCAAATCTTTAAAGCTATTATTAACAGGGGTTGCTGATAACAATAACACCTTTGTTTGAATGCCTTTTTTAATCACTTTATCCATTAAAAACTGATAACGACTTGAGGCATGATTCTTAAAATTATGACTTTCATCAATCACTACCAAATCATAGTTTCCCCAATGGATATGATTTAACTTTTCACGTTCTAAATCGGTATGGGCATAACACTCAAAACGAAATCGGTCATTTAACAAGGGATTATTTTCACTATTTTCAAGATAGAGGTTCCAGTTTTGCTCTAATCGCTTTGGCGCGAGTACCAGCACACGATAATTTCTAAGCTCGAAATATTTAATGGCTGCTAAAGCGGTATAGGTTTTCCCTAAACCAACACTGTCAGACAAAACACAACCACCGTAGTACTGAATTTTTTTAATGATTTCTTTTGTGCCGTCTTTCTGAAAATCAAATAGCGTTTTCCATATTTCAGTATCGAATAAATGCGTACCAACATCAATATTATCATGACTATTCGCTTGTTCTAAATCATCTTTAAATAAATGATAGAGGGTAAAATAATAAACAAATTCAGGCGCGTTATCTCGATAAAGCTCTGTTAAATAGGTTAATAATTCTGTTTTAACATCAATGGTAAGTTTACTATCTAGCCAGATTTCATTAAACCAGTTGGTTAAGTCTTTAGTATCTCGTTTATCGTTTAGGGTAATATTTAATTCTATATTCGGTGTTTTACCAAAACCCAAGCCATTAACGGTAAAATTAGAGCTACCAATAATGGCTTCTTCAGTCCCATTAGCTTGCTGGATATGATAGGCTTTACCGTGTAAAAAGTTTGGCTTGACCATCGAGCGAATATCACATTTATCACGCAACCAATCATGGCATTCTTTCGCTATTTTTTTCTGTGATAATGTTTTAGATAGCGTGAGTGTTTGACTGTCTAGGGTATAGCTTTTGGGTGTTTTTCCTGCAATATTGTCGGTCATAAAGGCAGGTTCGCCAAATAAAAATCTAAGCTGTTTAATATTGTCGAGCTGTGGCTTTAAGGCATAATAAGCATGAGTCGTAAAGTAAGCCGATACAAAAGAAAGATTTGAATCTGGCGTAATCTGCTGTTGCAAAAATGCACCAACCGAACCACGAGTTTTATTATCTTTGATAGAGGAAGTCATGCAAGCAAAGTCTTTAATTGCATCACATCATCCATCGCTTCTTTTAATTCTTGCTTATAAATGGGGGAGTTGTCGTGGTGTGATTGAGGATTGAAAATGGTTTTACGATAGGTTTGTAGTTTTTGTAAAATGGTTTGCATTTCTGTATTTTTTAAATTGTTAGCAATCGCTTTTTGCAATAAGTCGTTAAGCTGAAGTAACTTGCAGTTATCATCAAAAGCATCTTGTTTCAGCCATTTTTTTAATATACCTTCACAGGCTTTGCGTAACTGATTAGCGCAACAGTCGTATTGTTTATAGGCAAAATGTTCAATGGCTTTATCTAAATAGCTGTTAGAAACTTTAAGCAGTGGTTTTTCGTATTCTCCGCTGTCATCAACAAAGAGTTCAAAGCCTTTCCAATCAAGTTTTTCTTTGTATAGCTCAAATAAGGCTCTATCGTGGGTTAAAAAGATAATTTGAAAGTCTGAAAACTCGCTTTGTAAAATGGGGATGAGCTTCATGCGATTACTCATGTCAAGAGAAATCAGGACATCATCCAGCACTAATAACCGTAAATCATTTTTCTTGAGCAGTTTTCCTAATTGCGTAATACTCGCAAAATAGACAGCTAAAGCTAAAACAGATAACCTTGCTTCATTCAAAAAATCGTGGTACGTGTCAATTTTTCGATCATAAAAATCAATTTCTAAATACACGCTTCTAGCCAAAATACTAATGTTGATTTTATTAAGTTTTATCGTATTGTCAGATAGCTTATTAACAAAATAAGCAACAGAATCTGTTAATGTAT
>DYST01000030.1:7554-15726 GCA_020726325.1 Thiomicrospira cyclica
ATCGTATTGTCAGATAGCTTATTAACAAAATAAGCAACAGAATCTGTTAATGTATTAACGATTTCTTCAAAGCTATGTAAATAAGATTCTATGTCGTCTTTTATTTCTTTTAGCTTTGTATTGTTTTCATCAACAGGATGATCTTGTAATAATGTCTCGAACAAAGCGAACAAATTAATTTTTTTATTCGTTTCTGTATAATGAATTTTAAGTAATTTTTTATAATTGATCGTAGGGTGGATGATGCTTAGTTTACTAAGGTAGTCATACTCTAAAAAAGACAAATGATCACTATCAATTTGTAGCGTATCGTTATTTGAAAACACATAATTTACAAAGGCATTATTTTCTTGGGCAAAGATGTTATGATTTTTTGAAAAAGCACTCGCATCAAGCTGTTGTTCGCTTAATAACGCTAACGCTTGATAAATAGAACTCTTACCACTGCCATTTTCGCCATAAATGAGTGCATTTTGACCATCAAATTCAAAATAATTATTGTCTTCAGAAAAAAATCTAAAATTATTAATCGTTAATTGATTAAGTCTTATCATGATTTAGTGCCTTATAAATGGTTACAACTTCTGGAACAACTCGGCTAAAAACCAATCCTCGTTTAATGTCTATGTTTTCATTAAAGATTGCTTGTTGTTCTTTAATAAAGGTTTCTGTTTCAATAAGCGGTTTTAGTGTTTTGGCGACTTCATCGTTAATATAACAATCATTTTTTTTCATAGAGGCTTCAAAATACAAGCCAAACACCATAATATCAATCACGGCTTCAAAATACTTAGCCTCTTGAACTAAGCCTTGCGAACGGGCATAGAGAATGTAATCGACTAAGGTAATAAACAGTGCTTGTTTTTTGGGTGATATTTTTGGTAGCAATAACTGCTCAATAAAAATAGACTGCATATTAAAACCACCAGTATCTAATCTCGCAACATATTTATAAAGCAAATACTCACCCAGAGAAGAGTTAAGAATAGATAGTATATATTTTAAGTCGTTACCCGTTGCAAAAAAGCAGGTCTTATCTGTATAAAACTCTTTTGCACTAAAAGAAAACCGTGGAAATCGATCAGCAGCATCATTTTTATGAACTCGCATTGTTTCTGCATAAATTATTTTTTCTTTCTCGAATTCCTTCAAATACGCACAATTTCTTAGATTATATGGACTTGCACCCTGATCTGATCTTTTTTCTAGTTGAGGATAAAATAAATCTAAATGCGCTTTAATAGCTGGATATTTGATAATATCAACAGGAGGATTATTATGTATATTAATTAACCATAATCCAGCCCATTCATAGCCATATCGTTTAACATCTCTCCCTCTTAACGTCGGTTTAATCAGTTCGGCACTTTTAGGATCTTGGGCAACTAATTCATCGCGTTTGGCGGTATCGATAATAAAGGCTTCATTAAAGCCTGTTAAAATACCACGATAAATGTTAATATCCCAATCTTTTAAGGGCGTTCCAATTATTTCTATTTGCTTTTTAACTGCTAACTCTTGGCTATTAACGAATGAAAAACCTTCGGGAACTAAATCGCGTTGCTGATAGGCAAAACCTTTTTTAGCACAATATGCCACTAAAGCGTCGCCTGTATAGTCTTTTTCGACTGAGCAATAGAAAAATGAATCGTTTTTAGTCGCTGCTTGCTTGCTAAAACTTAAAATACTCGTATCGACAGTGGCACTTTCGAATACTGCAACCCCATTAAAGTCGATATATTCGATTAAATGCGCTTGCTTGAGTAGAAAATTTCTAAACTCTTTACCGTAATTTGCCCGCGTATATTTATTGCTGGTAATGTAACTCAAAATGCCTTGACTTGATAATAGCTTATGCCCTAACTCAAAAAAGTAAATGTAAATATCGGCTGTGCCGTTATAACACGCATAATTGCTTTTTTGCAAAATAGGCTTGATGTCTTTAATTTTCTCTTGACGGATATAAGGCGGATTGCCAATCACAATATCAAATCCTTTGGTAATGCCAAACATAAATTCAGCATCAAAAAAACCAGCCGATTGATTGGGGTCGTAAGGATTCCATGCCGCCAACATACCCGCTTGTTCTGCTGGCATCCCATTATGAATTAATAAGTCGCTCAGTTCTGCACGTAACTGTTTATCGGTATCAATGATTGCTTTCTTTTTTTCACGATTATTAGCATAAAAATGTTGCTCTCGATTGTCTGCAATTTCTTTTTCTTTACTTGGAATATCAGCAAAAAACATATCCGTATTGGTAAATAGATTATTGGCTGTATCCGCAGCTTGATTAATTTCTTCTAAGGTTAAAATAGATTTATCGTAGGTTTTAAGCGGAAGTAAACTATTGGCGCAGACAAATTTTGTTTCTAAATTGGGTAGGGCGGTAATACCGTAATTATCCGATTTATCGGTATTGTGGTTTTGCTCAATCACCAACGAGATAAAAAATCGTAATTTCGCAATTTGTACCGCAACTGGCTGAATATCCACGCCATAAATGGTACTTTGAATGAGGTGTAATTTGCGTGCATAGTCTAGGTTGCTATTGTTTAAGGTTTTTTCGACGCTAGAACGCAATGCAGCAGGCGTAGCATTTAATAGTTTTTGTTTCCACAGTTTATTTTCAGGATCAATTTTGCCCAATAGATGGGTGATTTTATGCAACAAGCCCATTGGGAAAGCACCACTACCAATGGCTGGGTCGATAATGGTGAGTGCATCGAGTTTATCAATGAGTTTTTTCTTATCCAGTGCTGATAATTCGACAAGATTATGATCATAAGCCAGCAAACTATCGAGTTTACTATCTTCTATTGTGTCGCTTAAATAATTTTTCAGTGATGAGGTCACCATATAATCAACAATTTCACGTGGGGTATAAAAACTACCTGTTGCTTTACGAGCACTCGCGCCTGTTTCGGGATTATAGCTTGCGAGTAGATTCTCGAACACCTTACCTAATAATTCTGGGTCTAGGGCAATTTCGACATCGAGTGGGGTGTTTTCTTCAACCGTAAACTTATAGCTGTTTAAGATTTCGATTAAGCCTTTAACCGTGTAGTTTTTACCGCGCGTGTCGTAAATATCGTTTAGGTCAACAGGGGTTGCATCCGCAAAAAACAGCTCGTTAGGAATCAGTGCCGCTTGTTTGAGATTGCGCGAAAAACCATCGACATATATTTTTTTATGTTTTGCATTGTCACACGTGTCTAAGCATTCAAACAGCCCACCATTCAAAAACGGAGTAGACTCAAACAAAGCTAAGGCATCAGTTTCGTTGATTTTGAATAAACTGATATAGCGATATAAGTTATTAACGCAATACTCGTTTTTATTTTCTACAAATGTTCCATCTGTAGCAAAGGCACGATTTTCGATTGGGCAATTTAAGGTGGCAAAAAATAAGTTCTGTATAATGGCACGGTAATAACTGCCCTCTTTTGCTAAGTCGATAAGGACATCAAGTTTATTTTGATTAAATAAATTGGGATTGACTAAGCCTTTTTCTTTAATAAACCAGATAAACATCAGGCGCGTTAATAATCGAATCACACTGGTTTCGCTATTGTGTGCATCCTTATTCGGATTCGGAAACTGCACTTTTTGCACTGCCCAAAAGTACCAATAAGATAATTCTTTATAAAAGTTATCATTAAGCGTTTTAGTGTCGAGCGTTTTTTGCCAAGCGTCATGCAATTGTGCAAAATGTTTAATTGTGTATTTTTCTTTTAAATGGGCAAGACTTAATTCTGCCAAAATATCTAACTGCGCCCGATGTGTGTTTTTTAAATTAATATCTTTAATACTGGTAACTTTACCGAGCACATCTTTGCTATTGTCTGTTTTATTGAGTCTAAAGTCGATAATGGATAATGTTGCCAGACCAGCATAACGAAATAGGATAATCACAGGCATCTTAAATTGCTGATTGATACTATGCGTCATTTGACGTAATACCGTGCGATTATAGTGTTTGTCTTTAAGCTCAACAGCGACAAACAAAAAAGAGTAAACGATTTTATCGTTAAATTGTCCTGTTTCTAGCAAACCACTTTGATTGCTTAAATCTTCATCGGCGAGCTGAAATAAACCGACTGCCTGCTTAATGGCTTCGTGATTGCAGGCAATATCGATAGTGATCGCATCTTTATCACTGGCATAGCCTAGGCTGTTTAAGACTGCTTTTGCACCTGTGTATAAATCATTCGAAGCAAAGGCTTGTAGTGCGATTTGAATGTGCTGTTTCATCGTGTCTTAATCTTCTCTTTTCATACTTAAAAGATATTCTATTCTTTCAATTACTGGCAACAACAAATCATGATCTATTTCGGTTGTCACCTCTAACGCCCACCAATGTGAACGCGCAAAATGAGCACAACGCACCGCATCTTTTGCCGTCATTATCACTGGCAAGCTCGCATCATCCCAGTCAAAATCAGCAGCAATCATGGCTTGATGATCGGACAAAGGCAAGCTTTTATCCAATGTTAATCCTAACGCAACTAAGGTATCAAAAAATCGCTGCGGATGTCCAATTCCTGCTAAAGCAGCCACCCTGCCAGACAAGTTTGCTAATGATACGCATTCGCCTGTTTTAATATTGCGCCAGCACTGTGGTTTTAAGCTGAAATCTTTGCCATTGTAAAGGGTCAAATGCGCATTGGGCAAAATTGGTACAGCTTCGCGCAAAGGACCCGCTGGCAAACAATGACCGTTGCCATAGCCACGCGCTGCATCAACAACCTCAATCACCAGATCACGCCCTAATGCCCAGTGTTGCCAACCATCATCCGAAACAATCACATCAACAGGGGATTCGGCTAAGAGTTTTTGTGCGGCTGCAACGCGATTAGATCCCACCACAATCGGCACGCCCAACTGTGCAAAAAGCAATAAGGGTTCATCACCGACTTGATCGGTCGTGCTATCTGCTTTAACAAAGCGCACCCTTTTATCCTTGCGCCCATAGCCTCGACTGACAATGCCAACACGCCAACCTTGTGCTTGCAACAAGGGAATCAACGCCATTAATAACGGCGTTTTACCCGTACCGCCAACAACGCGATTACCGACAATTAACACAGGTACAGGCAAGCGTGTCGTCTTAAATAAGCCTTGAGCATATGCCCAACGACGCACGGCAATCAGCGCACAATACAACACTTCTAACAACCTTGCCCATAAAGGCGGCTTTTGCCCCTGCAACCAAAAAGAAGGCCAACCTGATTTCACTGACATGCTCCATGATAGAAGCGTTTATCCGCTAAACGATATTCTTGCACCAACTTCATCTCTTGCCCCTGAATACTCACCGTCATCGCCCCACTACAATGCGTCCCTTTTACTGTTTGCGCCCAACTATCGTGCGCTGGCAAATGCGGGCTAAGCCAAAATTCAGATTTCATTGCCCTGTTTGCTTTACCTTTAGGTGCTGGCGCAATAATAGAGGTGATGGCATCTGGTTTTTGATTCGTGGCTTGCCACGTTAAAGCAAGCTGTGGATTGAGATGCAACCAACAGCTATCACCCTCTGCTTGCCATTGCCAACCTTGAGTTTCACCAGCACAGTCAAGCCCACTAAATACCTTCGTAATCGGCAAACGATTTTCTAACAAGGTTAATCCTACTTGAGCTTGTTCATCATCGCCAGTGACTAATACTCCATCGAGCTGACTTACCCCTAAACGGGTCAAACTAGGCAAAATAATGCTATCCATTGTGTGTTGTCTTCCGACTTGATTGCCAGTGCCAATTAAATAATTACCCTGCTCTGTCTGCCAGACTGCAACCATTGGTTGTTTGCCCATATCCAGCAAAGTTAAACGTTGCTCATCAGCAGCTAAGCCAGAAAACAATGCCATGGGCGATAACAACCACACAGAATAAGACCAGGTTGCGATACTGGACAAAATTTGCCATAAAACTTCCCAAATGCTATCCGCAAGATAGCCTAACTGCATCGCGACACTCGGCACAATCCAAGCCAAGATTGCTGTCAGCAATAGTAGTGGCACAAGTGCCATCTCAACAACAGGCGCGGCAATTAAATTTGCTAAAGGAGAATAAGTTGGGATCTGATTAAAAAATAAAATCAAGAACGGAGCCATAAGCAAGCTCATCCCTAAATGCACCGCCAACAAACGCACAACACGTCCACTAGGCAAGGATAAAATCCAAACCAAAATAGCTGTTGCGATAAATGACAACCAAAAACCAACCTGCATCACCGATGCCACATCCCATAGCAACACCAATAACAATGCCCACGACAAGGTGAGCATCGGGTGTAAGGAGCGCTTTAACCACAGTGCGACTAGTACCACCAGAAGCATGAGCAATGCCCGTTGAACAGGCACAGTCAAGCCAGCTAAAATGGCAAAAGCAACAGCCGCAATTAACGCAGCAACCGAGCCAACTAAATAAGCTGGCACACGTTGCGAGGGAAAAAGCTTCCATAAGCCAACAGCTAAAGCCCAAGCCAAACCCGCAATTAAGGTAATATGCATCCCCGAAACCACCGCAAGATGCAAGGTACCCGTATCACGTAACACCTGCCACTGCTCAGGACTGATACCAGAACCCTCGCCCAAAACAAGGGCAATATTCAGACCAGAAAAGCCTGTATTTTGTGGTAAAACAGAAAGTAATTTCGACATCGCTAACCAACGCCACTGTTGCCAATGCCACTGATTTTCTTTGCTTCTCTCATCTAAAGAAACAACTCGCCCCGTTGCCATAATGCCTTGACTGAATAGCCAAGCCTCAAAATCGATACCTGCTGGATTATGTTGTCCCGTAATGGCGTATAAACGAATTTTTGCTTGCCAACAATCACCAGGGGTGGGGGCTTCTACCGTTGGAAAATGTAACAAAACAGGCATGCCTGTTAATTGTGGTGACGGTGCAGAAAGTAATTTTGTCTGCACCTGCCAACCACCCGACGGTGAAGCCTTCGCTAACCCATCAACTTCAATGCTTGCCTCAAAGCTCACATCCGACCAAACACTCGGCAAACTATGTTCTTGCCACGTCACCATCCGAGCGTGCATTAAGGCAAAACCAAGCGCAAACCCTAACAACAACCAACCGATGCGTCGCTGTTGTTTCAACGCCACAATCGCTACAGCACCCAACCCAGCCCACAACCACAGCCATAACAGATCAGGGACATCAGCAACTTGTGCCAAGCCAATTGCCGCAATCGCTACTGCAGGCGCGAGAATGACGACCCAAGGCACATAACGCACCCGTTCAAAATCGGCAGTTGGCATCAAAAAAACCTAGGATTAACGAACGTGCTTAACCAAACCTAACACATCCTGCATATCATACAAACCAGCCGCACGTCCTTGTAGCCAGTGCGCAGCACGTACAGCACCCTGAGCAAAAGTCAGGCGTGACGATGCCTTGTGTGTCAATTCAACACGCTCACCAAGCCCTGCAAAGAGTACCGTATGGTCACCAACCACGTCACCACCACGCACCGTTGCAAAACCAATTTGCTCACGTTCGCGCTCACCCGTAATGCCTTCACGTCCATACACGGCACAGGTTGCTAAATCACGCCCCAAGGCATCGGCGGCAGCCTGACCCAAACGTAATGCCGTCCCCGATGGCGCATCCACTTTATAACGATGGTGTGCTTCGATAATTTCAATATCATAATCATGCAAAACACTGGCAGCTTGCGCCACCAAGCCTAACAGTAAATTAACACCCACGCTAAAATTAGGAGCAAAGACAATCGGAATATGGCGTGCTGCTTCTTTCATCGCATCTAACTCAGGTGCAGAAAAGCCCGTTGTACCAATCACCATTGGCTTGCCTGCCAATACACAAGCATCCATATAAGCAAGCGTTGCTTCTGGACGGGTAAAATCAATCAACACATCAAATTGGTTCGCATCAAATTGGTCTGATAAAGCAACCCCTAAACGCCCTGCCCCCGTTACCTCACCAGCATCACTACCCACCAAAGACGAACCTGAACGAACAAAAGCAGCACTTAATTGTGCTGGTTGGTCTTCTTTCACTGCCTGCACCAAAGCACGCCCCATTCGACCAGTGACACCGACCAAAGCAATTCGATTTTGCATCATCACATACCTAATTTTGTTATTTGTTTGTT
Source organism: Thiomicrospira cyclica (assembly GCA_020726325.1). Classification (GTDB taxonomy): domain Bacteria; phylum Pseudomonadota; class Gammaproteobacteria; order Thiomicrospirales; family Thiomicrospiraceae. The sequence continues at coordinate 15,689 of DYST01000030.1, forward strand.
ATTTGTTTGTTATTTGATTAAACGATTACACGCAAGTG
>DYST01000030.1:15826-20106 GCA_020726325.1 Thiomicrospira cyclica
TTTGTTATTTGTTTGTTATTTGTTTGTTATTTGATTAAACGATTACACGCAAGTGCATGCACTATTGACGCTGTAATAAGATAGAAAAGCGTGCATTTTTACGATTACTCGCCGTTACCAGAACCTTATCCACATCAGCACTTGGCACAGCAATTAAATGAGCTTCATTAACCATGCCACGATAATAAGGTTTTTTTTGCACATCTTCTGCCGATAGCACACCCAATCCAGAATCTTTGTTCAGCGTTATTAAAAAACCACCCTGTTGTGGCGCGTAAACCGCTTTACTCACAATACCCTGATGGTCCATAAGCGTCCAGCCATTTAAAAAATCGGTAACAGCACCAGTCAAACGCTCATGTTCCAAAACAGAAACAGAATCAGCACCATTTTCTGGATAAGCCTCGCGCGTTGAATGCATCCAGTCGGCCGAAGATACGCTCTTCTTATTAGAGCGAGCACTATCCTGCTTATCTTTTGCTTGACGCGACGTCGGTTTGGGAAAAACAACAGGCGCACCCTTTGCATTTTTTCCATCATCGACAGGAGCAGGCACACAAGCTGTTAATAACAAGAAACTCAATGCAACAAATAAAAACCCAAAAACGCGCATTTCTTGCCCTCCCATTAACAGCAAACGAAGCAGAAAACCTTAATGCGTCTGCTTATAAACCTGTAAGTAGTCTTCATAATTACCGACAAAGTTTTCTGTTTTCTCTGGCGTAATTTCAATAATACGCGTTGCCAATGACGACACAAACTCACGGTCATGACTGACAAAAATCAACGTACCAGGGTAGTTTTCTAGCGCCAAGTTTAGCGACTCAATAGATTCCATATCCATATGGTTCGTTGGCTCATCCATGACTAAAACATTTGGCTTTTCTAACATCAACTTACCATACAACATTCTGCCTTTTTCACCACCAGAAAGGACATGTACTGATTTTTTAATATCATCCGAATTAAACAACAAACGCCCTAAAATCGCACGAATCGCTTGTTCATCATCACTGGTTTTTTTCCATTGACTCATCCAATCAAATAGCGTCACATCCGCTTCAAAATCTGCACCATGATCTTGACCAAAATAACCAATTTGAACGTTTTCTGACCATTTTACGACACCCCTATCTGGCGCAAGCTCACCAATCAAGGTGCGCAGCATCGTTGTTTTACCAGCACCGTTTTGACCAATAATTGCGATGCGCTCACCTACCTCGCACATCATATTCAGATCAGAAAACAATGGCTTATCACTAAAGCCCTTGGTTAAATTTTCGATTTCTAATGCCAAACGATACAGTTTTTTATCCTGATCGAAGCGGATAAAGGGATTCTGACGGCTAGAAGGCTTAATTTCAGCCAACTCAATTTTTTCAAGACGCTTCGCACGCGATGTTGCCTGACTGGCTTTTGAAGCATTGGCAGAGAAACGACTGACGAAACTTTGCAACTCAGCAATCTGCACTTTTTTCTTATCATTTTCTGAGCGCATTTTCGCCTGAACAGCTTCAGCAGCAATCATGTAATCATCGTAATTACCTGGGAAAACAGTCAATTTACCGTAATCTAAATCTGCCATATGCGTGCAGACGCTATTCAAAAAATGGCGGTCATGGGAAATAATCACCATGGTACTATTACGCGCATTAAGCATGTCTTCTAACCATTCGATGGTATGAATATCGAGGTTGTTGGTTGGCTCATCGAGCAGCATAATATCAGGATTAGCAAACAACGCCTGCGCTAACAATACACGCAATTTCCACCCAGGCGCGACCGCACTCATTAGTCCTGCATGCAAGTTTTCAACGATACCCAAACCGAATAATAGCTCCCCTGCTCGAGACTCTGCCGTATAACCATCTAACTCAGCAAACTCGACTTCTAGGTCGGCAACTTTCATCCCATCTTCTTCGCTCATCTCTGCCAGTGAATAAATGCGATCACGTTCTTGCTTAATTTCCCATAAGCGGGCATCACCCATAATCACGGTATCTAATACCGTCTGATCTTCGAAGGCAAACTGATCCTGACGCAACTTACCTAAACGCTCGCCCTCGTCTAGCATCACGTTACCCGCCGTTGGTTCTAAATCACCACCCAAAATTTTCATAAAGGTTGACTTACCACAGCCGTTAGCACCAATTAACCCATAACGGTTGCCATTAGTAAATTTAACAGAAATGTCTTGAAACAAAGGTTTAACACCAAATTGCATGGTAATATTAGCAGTAGCGATCAAAATAAAATTCCAGAATAAAGCAAGAGAATAAAAATATAAGACAAAACAAATTATGCTGAATATGATAGCATTTTGAATCACTTTTTGCAGACTAAAACACGTTTATCCCCAATTATCCCACAACTATCCCGCCACTTATCCCCAACCTTCCTAACATAATCTGGGGATAACTATAAAAACGCCAGCAACAATGCTGGCGCTCCTTAACACACAAAACAAGACATGGATTAAAACAATTCAATGTCATCGTCATCTACTGCCGCCGCAGGATTATTTTGCGACGCGAACATTCGCTCTCTCATTTGGATTTTCATTTGCTCAATTGCGGCTTCACTACTCAAACCGTGCGTAAAAATAAGCTCATACAACTCATGTTCCTCACGCATGGCAGCATGACGCGCCATTTTCTCCATGAAAGCTTCCCAGACAACTTCATCGACGATCTGGTCTTCACTTGCCATAATATTGGACAAACTCGATAAACCATCAGAAACATGGTGCAAACGCTGACTTAGACGATCATAAAACTGGAAAGCGATGATGCTTGCAGCTACCTTATCAGACAAAAGACTTGTTGCCTCTAATACGCTTGATTTTAAACTTAGCAAATCAATTTCATCATCACTGACAATGCGATTACGCAGATTTTCGAGTCCTTCACGCATAAAATTAAAAGAGTCAATCAAGGCGTCAACCGAATAATTACCCTCTGTCATCGACAAATCAATTTGTGCAACAGATAAGTTTAACGCAAGAATCGCTTTACGCAATTCTTCCATTTTGAAGACACGAGTCCCTTGCCTATGTTTTTTGATCCAATAATTATGAGAATTTTGGCTCAATTTATAATGACGATATTTCAAAAAACGTCCTCCCAAATAATTTTATGGCGCGATTACACACTTAATTCTAGCACCGACAAAGCGCGTTAAAAAAGTTCCACATCACCCTCGACAGGCTTAGAAGCAACACGAGTACGATATTGTGATTCTTGATCATTCAATGTCTGCGTATGCATTGCATTGAGCCTGCGCACACGCACGCGTCCCGATAGCGGATAATACACCACTTTGCGCGGATAAACATCCCCAATATCCTGCGATAAAACACGAAACCCCTCAGTAAATAAATAATCGAAGGTAAACCCTATATTATACCAGCCTACGTTCGTCATCTGGCTCATGATGCGACCGCCACCAAAAATCTTAAACTCGAGCCGTGAACGCTGCGCGCCCATTCTCAATGCCGCATTAATCATGTTCTCCATGGCATAGTTGCCATAGCGATTCGCATCGGCTAATTCTGGTGCACCTGCCGAATTCTTATCCATCGGCAACATAAAATGGTTCATACCACCAATACCCGCAACAGGATCGCGCACACAAGCCGAAATACAAGAACCGAGAACTGTCTCTATTTTTTCATTATCTCGCGTGACATAAAATTCCCCAGGCAAGATTTTAATACTATTCATGCCTTCTGCATGGTCAAAACTATTCTTCATCGTGGAGGACCTAACTATCTTTACGTTGTAACATATACTCAACCGCTAATGCTGACAGATTACGGGCAATGAATCAAGTATTGGTTTCTTAATTCGACGACGACGGCGGAAAAAATCTTGTAACATTTGGCGACTCAACTCACCTAAAACACCGCAACTAAGCTCACAGTGATGATTCAATTGTTCACTTTGCAAAATATTAAACACACTACCACAAGCACCTGTCCGAGGATCTGGTGCAGCAAAAACAACACGAGAAATACGCGCATGCACCATCGCCCCTGCACACATAGCACAAGGTTCTAAGGTCACATAAAGGGTCGCACCTGTTAAACGATAGTTATTTACATACTGACCTGCTGCACGCAATGCCAGTATTTCAGCATGCGCAGTTGGGTCATTTAAGCCAATTGGTGCATTACAAGCAGCAGCGATGCAAATACCATCTTGAACAATCACCGCCCCAACAGGAACCTCATCATTAGCCTCTGCTTCTCGCGCTAGCTGCAACGCCTTTTCCATCCAAAA
>DYST01000030.1:20206-21641 GCA_020726325.1 Thiomicrospira cyclica
ACAACGCAAGATGGCTGCGCAGTAGGTTTTATTCCCATTCAATGGTAGCAGGCGGCTTACTCGACACATCGTAAACGACACGAGAAATACGCGGAATTTCGTTAATGATGCGACCCGATACTTTTTCGAGCAGTTCGTAAGGCAAATGAGCCCAACGTGCGGTCATAAAGTCGATGGTTTCGACAGCACGTAAGGATACGACATAGTCATAACGACGAAAATCTCCTACAACACCTACGGATTTGACAGGCAAGAAAACAACAAAGGCTTGCGATACTTTATCGTACCAACCGCTGTTGTGTAATTCTTCAATAAAAATATGGTCAGCCAAACGCAAAATATCAGCATACTCTTGCTTAATCTCGCCCAAAATACGCACCCCCAAACCTGGTCCTGGAAAAGGATGACGATACACCATGCTAGCAGGCAGCCCCAGCTCAACACCCAATTTACGCACTTCGTCTTTAAACAACTCACGCAAAGGTTCGACGAGCTTAAACGCCAAGTCATCAGGCAAACCGCCCACATTGTGGTGTGATTTAATCACCTTAGCCTTGCCACCCTTCGTGCCAGCAGACTCAATCACATCAGGATAAATCGTCCCTTGCGCCAACCATTTCACCCCAGAAGCTGCCATCGCACGTGCTTGTGCCTCAAAGACGTTAATGAATTCTTTACCGATAATCTTACGCTTGGCTTCAGGAGCTGACTCACCCGCTAATGCCGTCATAAACTGCTCAGTGGCATCAACGCGAATGACTTTAATACCCATATTATTGGCAAACATCGCCATTACCGCATCACCTTCTTGATGACGCAGTAAGCCATGATCAACAAACACACAGGTAAGCTGGTCACCAATCGCCTTATGCAATAAAGCAGCAACGACAGACGAATCCACACCACCCGATAAGCCAAGCATCACCGCATCAGTGCCAACCAACGCACGTACACGCGCCACTTGATCGTCGATAATATGACGCGTATCCCACAAGCGAGAACAACCACAGATGGTTTCAACAAAGCGTTCTAAAATACGACCGCCTTGCTTAGTGTGAGTGACTTCTGGGTGAAACTGAACGGCATAATAATGACGGGTTTCATCTGCCATGCCAGCAATTGGGCAAGTATCCGTACTTGCCATCAGCTTAAAGCCTTCGGGCATGGTTACAACTTGATCGCCGTGGCTCATCCACACATCTAATAAACCATAGCCTTCTGCCGTAATCTCGTCCTCAATATCTTTGAGTAACGTGGTATGCCCACGCGCACGCACCTTGGCATAACCATATTCGTGCGCATCGGCAGGTTCGACTAAACCACCCAACTGCTGCGCCATGGTTTGCATGCCATAGCAAATCCCTAATACAGGAACGCCCAACTCAAAAACCGCTTGCGGTGCTTTAAGCGTATCTTCAGCGTAAGCACTTTCAGG
>DYST01000031.1:0-6528 GCA_020726325.1 Thiomicrospira cyclica
GACTTGCGCCTTCTTTTGGCAAGCCTTTTTTACAGTTTTATTAAATTTATTTATACGACCACAAAGGGTAGTGGTTTTAGCATTTTATAAAACACTAAAACCACGCTTTACTGCTTAATTTCGAACCAAACGGGCAAAGTTGCGCTTGCCAATTTGATAAACAGCATCCTCGCCAACAGGAATAATTTGGTTAGGATTGTCGAGTTTTTCGCCATTACGCTTTAATCCGCCTTGTTTGGCTGCACGAACAACATCTGAAGATGATGCGGCTGTGCCCGCTGCTTTAAGTGCTTGCGCAATGGTCATTTCGCCTTCTACTATATAAGGAGCAAGATCAGTGGGCAGTTCTTTATTCTTAAAGCGTGACTCAAAGTTAACTAACACATCAATAGCGGCTTGTTCATGATGAAAACGTGCAACGAGCTCTTGTGCAAGTTTTACTTTAATGTTGCGCGGGTTTGCACCTGCATCGACGCTTGCTTTGAGTTCGGCAATGGTTTCTAGGCTTTCAAAGCTGAGGAGTTCGTAATAACGCCACATGAGATCATCAGAAATGGACATGACTTTACCAAACATCTCATCGGGCGCGTCATTAATACCAATATAGTTACCAAGCGACTTGGACATTTTTTGTACGCCATCTAAGCCTTCTAGAATTGGCATCATAAGGACACATTGTGGTTCTTGTCCTGCATCTTTTTGTAGTTCGCGCCCCATGAGCAAGTTGAACTTCTGATCAGTCCCACCTAACTCTAAATCAGACTTTAGCACAACCGAGTCGTGTCCTTGCAATAGAGGATAGAGAAACTCGTGAATGGCAATGGGTTGCTGATTACCATAGCGCTTAGAGAAGTCGTCACGTTCGAGCATGCGGGCAACGGTACTTTGAGCTGCAAGACGAATCATATCGGCACCTGTGAGCATGTTCATCCAACTACCATTAAAGACCACTTCCGTTTTCGCTGGGTCGAGAATTTTGAATACTTGGCTGGTGTAGCTTTTGGCATTTTCGACCACTGCGGCAGCATCGAGCGGCTTGCGAGTGATATTTTTACCTGTAGGGTCGCCGATCATGGCAGTGAAGTCGCCAATCAAGAACAGAATATGATGCCCAAGGTCTTGTAGCTGACGCAGCTTATTAATCAGAACCGTATGCCCCAGGTGCAAATCTGGTGCTGTTGGGTCGAAACCTGCCTTAACGCGCAAGGGTGTGCCTTTTTTGAGTTTTTTAACTAACTCGTCTTCGATTAAGAGTTCGGCTGCGCCACGTTTGATAATGGCGAGGGAGTGTTGGATTTGTTGGTCGGTCATTTGTTTTACTTTTCTTCTACTAATTAGAGGGATAAATTAATCACAGATAGCAATCAATCTTGCTAAGACTTCTTCCATAATGTCGCTTGGGACTGTTTCGAGTTTTTTACCTTGGCGTGAGCTCAAATCAACGGTTCTGGGTTGGTCGCAACGAATAACGCCTGTTGTTTCTGTGCCGCTGCCCATCAGTGGAACGGCAAAACCTGCAGTGCGAGCAAAATTACCGCCATTGGTAATCGGTACAATTACAGCCGTTTGTGTGATGCGATTGAATGCGTCTGATGACACAATAAGAACGTGGCCTGTTCCTTGTTGCTCGCTGCCTTTACTCGGATCTAGCGACACGAGATAAATATCACCGCGACGCATCAAATCAACTCTCTGCCGACAGGTGTACCAGACATCCATGCTTTCTCTTCTTCGGATAAAGGAAGCATCTCATCACACCCTTCCAATAGCTCCGCCAAAGTGTAACGCTTGCGCTGTTTAGCGATAGGGCGCACACGGAAACCATCGTCGAGCAATTCTAAATCAACCTTCTCGCCCGCTTTCCAGTCGAATTTACGTAGCACTTCAACAGGAATGGTCATTACGGCTGCGCCGCCTTGTTGGCGAATAGATACCATCATGATCAGATCTCCACAATACGATGTAGCACAATATAGCACAAAAGCATCTTCGCTCTGCTAACTATTTCGTTAAGCAGCTGGCTGGCGTGCATCCACTGCTGTTATCGTGTAGTTCTAATGCGCCTGTAATTTGTCCGACATGGGTATAACCATATTTATCCATATATTTTTGAATACCTTTGATAATTTTGCCTGCAATCATCGGATCTTTGGCAAGTGCAGTACCAACCCCAATTAAGGTTGCGCCCGCAAGCATAAACTCGATCGCATCGTCGCTATTGGTGATGCCGCCCTGCCCAATAATAGGAACATTATGGTTTTTAGCAACTTGATAGACTTTATGTACTGCTAATAAGGCAATGGGTTTGATGGCAGGACCTGAAAGCCCACCTTGATTATTACCAAGGCGCGGTTTTCTAGTGTGAATATCAATTGCCATAGCACTCACCGTATTAATCGCTGAGAGTGCATTCGCACCAGCTTCGATACAACGACGCGCACTTTCGCTAATGTCGGTTTGGTTGGGCGATAACTTAATAATTAACGGCTTAGTCGTGACTGTGCGACAGGCTTCGACCACTTTAGCAGACAAGTCTGGGTCGTTACCAAAAGCAGCGCCCCCTTTTTTGACATTGGGGCATGAAATATTGATTTCGATCGCTGGCACAGGCGTTTGATCGAAGGCTTGCGCTAATAAAGCGTACTCGTCGATTGAAAACCCCGAAATATTAGGGATGAAGTGTGGGCTTCCGTCCCAATTGAGTTTAGGCAGTAAGTCGCGAATCACTGCTGCTGCACCTGGGTTTTGTAATCCGATGGCATTCATCAGACCATATGGGGTTTCGGTGACGCGCTCAGGAGGGTTGCCATAGCGTTCGGCTTCGGTTGTGCCTTTAAGAAAAACAGCGCCGATGGCATCATAATTAAAGCCCGATACTTTGAGGTATTCGGTGCCATAGCCTGCATTACCTGAAAGCAGACAAAGGGGTGTGTTAAAATTAAGCCCCAGTGCGTTGATGTTAAGTGACAAGGGAGTGTCCTTTTAGATGAATATTTCGGTTATTTTATACGAACCTGAAATTCCACCCAATACTGGCGCGATTATTCGCTTGTCTGCCAATGCGGGTGTGAGCTTGCATTTGGTTGAACCCATGGGCTTTACGCTCGATGAAAAACAAGTTCGCAGGGCTGGTATGGACTATGCGGAATTAGCGCATGTGCAGATTCATGCGAGTTTAGCCGACTGTTTGGCAGTATTGCAACCCAAACGTGTGTTTGCACTGACAACCAAAACCACAAATCGTTACGATCAGGTGAGCTATCAAGATGGTGATGCGTTGATGTTCGGTCCCGAATCGCGCGGATTGCCCGAAGCGGTACGCATGAGTTTACCAGAGGAACAACGTATTACGATTCCCATGAAAGCAGGCTGCCGTAGTTTAAATTTATCGAATGCCGTGTCCATTGTGGTGTATGAAGCTTGGCGACAGAGTCAATTTAGTTAAAGCAAGACTGAATAGCTTTCTAAAAACATTGAAATAAGCGTCTTCTTATTGTAATGTCTTTGTTAAAATGAACGCTTGTTTTGTATTGGGGCATAGAGATAAAAATAGTCTGTAACCTCATTGTCCTAAACGCGCGTCGTTTAAGACGTTTATATATAATTGAATTTAAATAAATTTATTTAGCTACTATCGGATTTAATGGACAAGATTAATGCAGCACATCACAACCGCTATCTTTGTTTTTATTGCACTAATACTAACCACATCGGCTATTTATTTATTACCTGGGTCATACCAGTTAAAGCAGGCTTCTTTAATTAATGATACCGATCACGTTGAGATAGACTTGAACAAACAACCGATTACCCCACTTGTTATGCCCATGAATCTAGATCCGAATATGGTGCAATTGGGTTATGCGTTATTTATTGATGCTCGTCTCTCGCGCGACAACAGTATTTCATGTAATTCTTGCCATCAGCTTAATCGCTATGGTGTTGATAACTTAGCAAAATCAGTTGGTATTAATGAGCAAATCGGGCGAGTCAACGCACCAACTGTATTTAATAGTGCTCTGAGTATTCGTCAAGAATGGGCGGGTAAAATAAAAACACTTGAAGCGCAAGTCATTATGCCCATTAGCAATCCGATTGAAATGGGTAGTAGCTGGGCGTTGGTTATCAGTAAACTTCAAGCGGATTCTAGTTACACGCGTCAATTTGATGATTTATTTACTGATGGCATCACGGCTCAAAATATCAGCTACGCGATCGCAACCTTTGAGCGTAGTCTAGTCACGCTTAATAGTCCTTTTGATCGCTGGTTGCAAGGTGATGCTAACGCACTATCAGAACAAGCAAAACAGGGTTAATTACATATGCCAATAGTCGCTTTTGTCAGGTCAGCGGTTATCGACGCGATGAGTTAATTGGTAACACGCACAGGCTTGTTAACTCTGGCTGTCATCCACCCGCGTTTTTTACTCAACTTTGGCAAACAGTTACTGAGGGCAAAGTATGGCATAGTCAGGTCTGTAATCGTAGCAAGATGGGCAGCATCTACTGGGTTAATATGACAGTGGTTCCTTTCACTGATGCTCAAGGAAAAATAGAACAATATATCGCGATTCTTACCGATATCACGAATCAAAAACTACTAGAAGCGAGTTTATCGGCAGCGAAAGAAGCTGCCGAGGCTGGTAGCCAAGCTAAAAGTGATTTCTTAGCCACAATGAGTCATGAAATTCGTACCCCCATGAATGGCATCTTAGGTATGACTGAAATTGTACTCGATACAAACTGAGACGATGAGCAGCGTGAATATATGCAAATTGTTAAGGACTCTTCCGAGTCACTGATGGTTGTCATCAATGATATTTTAGACTTTTCTAAAATTGAAGCTGGTAAGTTTGAACTAGAAGTTTGCCCCTTTGATTTGCGCAAAACAGCAATTGATGCTATTCGTACCCTTGAAGCTCGTGCGAAACAAAAAGGCTTGATGCTTAACAGTTATCTTGCTGATGACTTACCTAAGATGTTACTTGGAGATGCTGCGCGGTTACGCCAAGTGTTACTGAACTTACTTGGTAATGCGGTTAAATTTACTGATCAAGGATCCGTTAAATTAACTGTGTCTATCTCGCATCAAGATGCATCGCAGGTTCTGCTTCATTTTATGGTTAGCGATACAGGGATTGGCATTGCAGCAGATAAACTAGAACATATTTTTGAAGCCTTTTCGCAAGCCGATAATAGCGTTACCCGTCAGTATGGTGGCACAGGATTAGGATTAGCGATTTGTAGCAAACTCGTGGATATGATGCAGGGAGAAATTCGTGTCAAGAGTGAGCTAGGACAGGGGAGTCAGTTTATTTTTACTGCTGTTTTTGCGTTAGTTCAAGCAGATGCTCATAGCGCCAATCCACAAGCAACGCCACTTGACCAAGCCCACTGAAAATTATATCCGCCTAAATCGCCCGTTACATCTAATACTTCACCGATAAAATATAAGCCTTTCTGATGAAGAGACTCCATTGTTTTCGATGAAATCGCTTGTGTATCGACACCACCAACAGTGGCTTCGGCTTTGCTATAGCCGTCGGTTGCTGTGGGCGTTATCTGCCAATTTTGTAGTGCTTGCGCCCAAGTGCGTAAGGTGTCATCGGACAGCTCGGCAGGTTTGCCATCAAGCGGATACAACTGCCAATAATAATCGGCAAGGCGTTTTGGCAAATGCGAACGCAACCACGGACGGAGTTCTTTATTCTGAGCCTTGAGTGTTAACACTTCTGTAACGGCATCGACAGCGGGCAACAAATTAACCCCGATTGCCAGCCCCTCACGCCATACATTAGAGATAAGCAAAACCACGGGACCACTAATTCCTGTATGGGTAAACAGTAAATCGCGCGTCCAATGGTAACCCTGACAAGACAAGGAGACAGGCAAGGAAATGCCCGCTAAGTCTGCCCAGTCAGCTAAGTCAATGCGCAAGCCAACCAGTCCTGGACGCAAAGGAACAACAGGGATGGCAAATTGCTTGGCAAGGCGATAACCAAAATCGGAAGCTTTGAGTTTGGGATAAGACAAGGCTCCCGTGGCAATCACCAGCTTAGATGTCGTCAAAAGACCTTGTGAAGTATGCAGCACATAGTTTTTATTGATTCCCTCCTTTGTTAAAGGAGGGTTAGGGTGGATTTCAACCCGATGAATCTCACAATTGAGCAGTATCTCAACGCCTGCCCAATCACATTCTGTGCGCAGCATGGCAATAATTTCACCAGCAGTGCCTGTACAAAAAAGCTGTTGATGGTCGCGCTCTTCGTAGTCGATGCCATGACGTTCTACCAGATCGATAAACAACGACGCAGGATAACGCGCCAGTGCCGATTTTACAAAGTGTGGATTTTGACTGTGATAATTGGCTGCGCTAACCGTACGATTGGTAAAGTTACACTTACCCCCGCCAGAAATACGGATTTTAGCCCCCGCTTTGGGGGCGTGGTCGATAACCAGAACCCGTTTGCCACGATAGCCAGCTGTGGCAGCACACATCAATCCCGACGCGCCTGCTCCGACAATAAT
>DYST01000031.1:6628-18259 GCA_020726325.1 Thiomicrospira cyclica
GATAGCCAGCTGTGGCAGCACACATCAATCCCGACGCGCCTGCTCCGACAATAATAACATCCCAGTCGGATTGTGCGTTAAACAATCAGACTCTTACCTGTCATTTCTACAGGTTGTGGAATTGCCATCATCGCTAATAGCGTCGGCATCACATCTGGTAAAGCACCAGCTTCTCGTAGCTGACAAGAGCGATCTGTAAACACAACCAAAGGAACAAGATTGGTGGTGTGCGCTGTATGAGGCTGGTTGGTAACAGGATCGCGCAGCTGCTCAATATTGCCATGATCGGCAGTGATAATCATCTCGCCACCAACGCTACGCATTGCCGCAACAACTTCACCAATGGCTTTATCCACCGCTTCTACCGCTTTAATACAGGCATCTAAATCGCCAGAATGTCCAACCATGTCAGGATTGGCAATATTGCAAATAAAGGTATCGTACCTACCAGAGATAATCGCTTCGCACAACTTGGCACTCACTTCTGCTGCACTCATTTCTGGCTGTAGGTCATAAGTAGCTACTTTTGGCGAGGGCACTAAGATACGGTCTTCGCCTTCAAAGGGAATTTCGATACCACCATTCATAAAGAAAGTAACATGGGCATACTTTTCGGTTTCGGCAATGCGTAATTGCTTTAAACCAAGTCTAGACACATATTCACCAAAAGTATTGGTTAGCTCAACTGACGCAAAAGCAACCTCGACACCAAATTTGGGGGCAAAATCTTTGTGATATTCCGTCATGCTGACAAAATGCGATAGTTTTGGCATACGCGCCCGCTCAAAATCATTAAATTCTGGATCGATAAAGGCACGACTGATTTGACGTACACGATCGGAACGGTAATTGGTGAAAATAATGGCATCACCATCTTGCACCTCGACCCGCTCACCAATACGCGTTGCTGTTAAAAACTCATCAACCTCGCCGCGATGATAGGCTTGCTCGACGGCATTAATGGCACGATGCGCCGTATGCTCACTGTCGCCATTAGCAATGAGGTTATAAGCTTTTTGTACGCGATCCCAACGGTTATCACGATCAAGGGCAAAGTAACGACCAATTAGGGTAGCAATGCGTGCATCAGGATGACTCGCTAGAAAACGCTCTAGGTCACCAATGTAGTCTTCTGCACTTTTGGGGGCAACATCACGTCCGTCGGTGAAGGCATGGATATAAATATGCTTAACACCCTTATCTGTTGCCATTTTGATGGTCGCTTTAAGATGGTAAATATGTGAATGTACACCACCATCCGATAACAAGGCTAACAGATGCAATGCCTTACCACTGGCAGCAAGCGTTTCCATGGTTGTATTTAAAGCATCGTTATGGAAAAAATCACCATCGTCAATGGCTTTAGAAATACGGGTAAATTCTTGATAAACGACACGTCCTGCACCAAGGTTCAAATGTCCTACTTCTGAGTTGCCCATTTGCCCTTCTGGTAAGCCAACAACATTACCCGAGGTATGGATTAATGTGTGTGGATAATTGTCCCATAATGCATCCCAATTAGGGGTGTTCGCTTGTGCAATGGCATTAAAATCGGTTGCCTCCCGATGACCCCAGCCATCCAAAATAATCAGACCAGTCGGTTTATGTTTTGGGCTTGAACTGCTCATCTCGCGCTTTTCCTGTACTTTAATTGTGATTAGCTTTTCATTATAACGAAAAAATCGGTTAGAATCATGACAGGTTATTCATATTCTACAGGGTTTTTTCGATGGACTTGGCATTATTAGGTGAGTTTGCACAACAGCAATGGTTGCTGTTCTTTTCTTTATTTATCATCATCTTTATGATTATTCAGAGTTATTTTGGCGATAAGATGGCAGGTTATGCCAGTGTATCACCCGAACAGGCGGTACGCTTAATCAACGATGGTGCTTTTGTTTTAGATGTCCGTTCGGTTGATGAATATCGTACGGGTCACTTAAGCAATGCAAAAAATATTCCTGTTTCTGATCTGATGCAAAAACTTGAAAGTCTATCGGCACATAAAACGGATACTGTTTTAGTCTACTGTGAAACAGGTGTGCGCTCGGCGCGTGCCTGCGGCATGTTAGCAAAAGCAGGATTCGAGAAAGCACATAACTTATCTGGTGGCGTTGTTGCTTGGAAATCGTCTAACTTGCCTTTGGCTAAGTATGGTAGAAAGAAATAAGTTAGCGTTTTTAAGGAGTTTGCTATGAAGCCAATTATCATTTATACCACCCCTGTTTGTCCTTACTGCACAATGGCAAAACGCTTGTTGAATCGCAAGGGCATCACTGAGTGGACGGATATTAATGCTGCCCAAAGTCGCGCCGTGTGGCAAGAAATGGAAAGCAAAACGGGTCGTCGTACCGTGCCACAAATTTTTATTGGTGATGTGCATGTCGGCGGTTACGATGACTTATCGGCATTAGATCGTGCTGGTAAGCTAGATGCTTTATTGAATATCGAGCATATTGATGCATCGGATATTACGTAATTTTATTTTTTATTAAATTGAAAGAGAATGACCATGAGTGAACAAGCAGCACCCCATTTTGCAATCGAAAAAATTTATTTGCGCGATTTGTCTTTTGAATCGCCGATGTCACCACAAGTGTTTACACAGCCGTTTAACTCTAGCTTAGATTTACAAGTTAACGTTGAGCCACAACAGTTGGGGGAGCATCACTGGCAAGTGTCTTTACGCATTACAGCAACAGTACGCTTGGGTGAAGAGACTGCCTTCTTAGTCGAGGTCGAGCAGGCTGGTTTATTTGTCATTGCTAACTTTGCACCAGAAGATATGGCTGGTCTATTAAATAGCTATTGTCCAACCATTTTGTTCCCATATGCACGTGAAACGATGGCTAGTGTATCGCTTAAAGGTGGTTTCCCACCATTAGAGTTGCAACCGCTAAATTTTGAAGCCTTGCATGCCCAGCAACAGGCAACGGCTTAATCCTTTATGGTGATTGCGGTTTTAGGTGCGGGTGCTTGGGGTGGTGCTTTAGCCATTCAGCTTGCACGAGCGGGTTGCGAGGTGCGTTTGTGGACACACAATCAAGATGCTGCGGCACAAATGCACGCAACGCGTTCTATTCGTCAATTGCCCAATTGCCTACTGCCAGAATCCATGCAGATAACAGCAGAGTTAAGTGCTGCTGTATCTGCCGTTGATGGTGTGCTGATTGCCGTGCCTAGTCATGCTTTTAGTGCACTATTACAACAGCTGATTCCTTTGTCTTTGCCGACTCAGTTGGCATGGGCAACTAAGGGGTTCGATCCTGTTTACCATCACCTTCTCCATCAGCGCGTTGCCAGTGAATTGCCGCAGGTAATAGGCACGGTATTATCAGGACCAACATTCGCTAGCGAAGTTGCAATTGGCTTGCCAACGGCAATGGTGGCTGCAAGCAAACAGGTACAGGCTGCTGAATGGTGGGCAAAATGTTTGCATAGCACAACCTTTCGTGTTTATACCAATGATGATGTCTTAGGGGTCGAAATTGGTGGCGCACTGAAAAATGTGATGGCGATTGCTGCAGGTATTTCTGATGGTCTTGGCTTTGGTGCGAATGCACGCGCGGCTTTAGTATCGCGAGCATTAGCGGAGGTCATGCGTTTAGGTGCTTGCCTTGGTGCAAAACCTGATACCTTTATGGGTTTGGCTGGCTTGGGTGATTTGGTGCTGACTTGCACTGACGATCAATCTCGTAATCGTCGCTTTGGTTTGGCATTGGCAGCTGGTCAGTCCGTTTCCGAAGCAGAGTTTAGCATTGGTACGGTTGAAGGTGTCGCTGCGGTTAAAAGTGTGGTCGTGTTAGCAAAGCATCATCAACTCGATATGCCAATTGCGCAAGCGGTTTATGCTGTGATTAAAGGCAAAATAACGCCACGAGATGCCGTTGCTCAGTTATTAGCACGTGCGCCTAAAGCAGAGCGCCAATAAACGGCTAGGGAAGCGCACCGATCTTAGCGTAAAATCCAAAAATCGGTGCTATACTCCGTTTAACCCTACTCCACCGTTACGCTCTTGGCTAAGTTTCTGGGCTGATCGACGTCTGTACCACGAATAACAGCGGTGTGATATGCCAACAATTGCAAGGGTACAACATATGCCACAGGTGCAAGAGAAGTTAAGGTAATTGGCAAACAGATATTATGGTAACGCGCATGCTCAAACTCGCTTGGGTCGATCATACCTGCTGCCGAGAACACAAATAACTCGCCACCTCTTGCCGACACTTCTTCTAGGTTCGATTTTAGCTTCGCCCACAAGACATCGTTAGGCGCGACCGATACCACAGGCATCTTTTCATCGATGAGTGCTAAAGGACCATGCTTTAATTCACCTGCTGGGTAAGCTTCAGCATGGATGTAAGAAAGCTCTTTCATCTTCAGCGCACCCTCTTCCGCAATCGGGTACATAAAGCCACGACCTAAGAACATCGCATTGTCTTTCAATGCTAACTTTTGCGCCATTTGCTGAATTTCTTCATCTTTGAGCAAGACTTGACGCAAGGTTTCAGGTAACGCACGTAACTCATTAACTAAGTCTTGTGCTGCTTCCGCCGTCATATTGCCTTTTGCTTTACCAATCGCTAACACCAACAACATCATCGCGACCAATTGTGTGGTAAAGCCTTTGGTTGATGCCACCGACATTTCACGCCCTGCACGGGTCAATAACACCATATCTGCTTCACGTACCATCGAGCTTTCTGGCACGTTGACCACTGCCAGCGTCTTAAAGCCGCGTGCTTTTGCTTCACGCATTGCCGACAAAGTATCTGCCGTTTCACCCGACTGAGAAATAAACACCATCAGCGTATTTTTGAACATCGAGGGCTGACGGTAACGGAACTCACTGGCAATCTCGACTTGGCATGGCATATCGACTAAATACTCCAACCAATAACGCGCCACTTCGCCCGATAAGAAACTCGTGCCACAACCAACAATCTTGATTGCCTCAATTTCTTTGAGCATCGCATCAGAATCAGGTCCTAACAGATTAGAGACCACACCATTAGTCAATAAACGTCCTTCTAATGACTCAGCAATTAAACTTGGCTGTTCATGGATTTCTTTAATCATGAAATGGCGATATTCACCCTTACTAACCGAGTCATTCGTGAGGTTGCTTTGCACCACAGGACGAGCTGCTGCGTCGAGCAACTGCCAATTTTTATCGTAAATCGTTAAGGATTCTCGCCTAATATCAGCAACATCACCTTCTTCTAAGAAAATAAACTGCTGCGTCACAGGCAATAATGCCATCTGATCAGAGGCGACGAAGGTTTCACCAAAGCCTTTACCAATAACAAGTGGGCTACCCTGACGCGCCACAATCATGCGTCCCGCAATATCTTTATTCAAAATGGCTAATGCGAAAGAACCATGCAACTGTGCGAGTGTTTGTTTAACCGCTTGCAACCAGTCTGTCTCTATTTTGCTGATTTTTGCTAGCAAATGCACCACGACTTCGGTATCGGTTTCCGAGGTAAATTCAATGCCCTCTGCTTGCATTTTTTCGCGTAACTCAAACGCATTTTCGATAATACCGTTATGCACCAACACAATGCGGTTTTCGGAAATATGCGGATGTGCATTACGCTCGGCTGGCTTGCCATGCGTTGCCCAACGGGTATGGGCGATACCATCCCAACCAGACACCCCTTCTTCAGCCACTAAATTCGCTAAATTCTGTACTTTACCGACAGCACGCGCACGCTCAATGCCCGACGCATTCAGCACCGCCAAACCAGCTGAATCGTACCCACGATACTCTAAACGACGTAAGCCTTCGATTAAAATAGGAACGACATTACGCTCTGCAACACCACCAACAATTCCGCACATATTCTTTACTACTCCAAAAATTTATTTCTTAACAGGACGCTGCCAACTCTCTAGCGTCATTTGCTTCGCACGCGCCAAAGTCAGCTTATCTTCGGGTGCATCTTTGGTCACGACAGAACCAGCCCCAATCGTTGCCCCAGCACCAATACTCACAGGCGCGACCAATGCCGAATTAGAACCAATAAAAGCCCCCTCACCAATCACGGTACGATGTTTATTCACACCATCATAATTGCAGGTAATCGTGCCAGCACCAATATTGACTTTAGCACCAATGGTTGCATCCCCCACATAGCTAAGGTGATTCACCTTCGCACCACTGCCAAGCTGTGCGTTTTTAAGCTCGACGAAATTACCGATATGCGCATGATCTTGTGTGACTGTACCTGGACGCACACGCGCAAAAGGACCGACTCGCGAATCAGCACCAATCACACAGTCTTCGAGCACCGAATAGGGCAACAACGTAACACCATCACCTAGCGTTACATTCGTCAACACACAACCCGCACCAATCATAACATTATTACCCAGCACCACTTTACCCGAGAGAATCACATTAACATCGATACTCACATCCATACCCGCTTCCACACGACCACGAATATCACAACGCGCCGGGTCTAGCACAGTCACGCCCGCCTTTAAGAGCGCGTTTACTTTTTCTTGCTGATACATCCGCTCCAAGCCAGCGAGCTGTGCTTTATCATTTACCCCTAAGACTTCCATTTCACTCGTTGCCTCAGCAGAACGTACCATAAAGCCATCACTAACCGCCATGGCGATAATGTCGGTTAGGTAATATTCACCTTGCGAATTATTATTTTCTAAGCGTGCCAACCACGCACGCAATTGCTTACCCTTAACCGCCATAATACCTGTATTGACTTCACCAATACTACGTTCGCTAGGGGTTGCGTCTTTTTGCTCAACAATGCGCTGCATATTACCACTGGCATCACGCACAATACGACCATAACCCGTTGGGTCGGGCAAATGCACGGTTAACAGTGCAAGGGGGTGTGCATCGTCTACTAAGTCAACCAAACGCGCCAAAGTACCTGCCTGAATTAAGGGCACATCACCGTACAAAATTAAGGCAGTCTCTTCATCAAGCAGTTGATCCACCGCCTGCGCTACTGCATGACCTGTACCCAACTGCTGCGCTTGTACCGCCCAACTCACATTAAGACCTACGCAAGCATCCTGCACCGCTTCTAGTCCAAAACCAGCAACGATAATGGTTTGACGTAACGCCAAACTTTGAGCGGTATGAATCACATGATGCAAGAGCGGCTGACCGCCTAAGGGTTGCAAAACTTTGGGCAAAACAGAACGCATACGCGTTCCTTTTCCAGCGGCAAGAATGATGCTACTTAGCATAAAACCTCTTTGTAAGACAGAGATGAAGAAATAAGATAATCCTGTTGTCGATTGTACGCTAGCACCAGACAAAAAAAAACGGGAAAGCCGCTTCTCCCATTTTTTATTTTCGTAGCAATGTACAACAAAGACTATTGTTTCGAAGATAACGCTGTCAATATCGCCTGCAAACTGGCACAGACAACATCGTCGGCAATCGCTGCTGCCAACACCTCTTTTTCGCCGACCTTAACACACACATAAGCGACCGCTTTGGACAAGGTGCCCTGTGTTAGTGCATGTTCTTGATAATCAAGAATTTGCACATCCATTTTAAGTCCATCAATGAGCGCTTCGAGCGCTCCCGAACCTTGTCCTTTTGCCATACGACCATCGGCAAGGGTAAAAGCAAGGCAATCTTTTCCGTCATGGTTATCGAGTGTATAGGCTGTTAACGTCCATGCTGGATTAGGCTGTGCATAACTCTGTTGAAACAACGCATAAATTTGATTGCTTTTAACTTCTGTTCCTGTACTTTCGCTGAGTTTTTGTACCTGAGCGGCAAGCGGTTGTTGCATCCATTTCGGCAAACGCAGTCCGAAATCTCGCTCCAATACAAAGGCGGTTCCGCCTTTACCAGACTGACTGTTGACGCGAACGACCGCTTCGTAGCTACGCCCAATATCGCGTGGGTCAATCGGCAAATAGGCGACACGCCAAGGTTCATCCGCTGGCTGTAAACGCAGACACTTACCAATGGCATCTTGATGACTACCCGAAAACGCCGTGTATACCAGCTCACCCAACCATGGATGACGGGGGTGTATGTCCATATTGGTACAGTGGTTCACCACACGCACAATCTCGTCTGGATTGCTCAAATCTAGTTTTGGATCAATGCCTTGACTGTACAGGTTCATTGCCATGGTAGTGATGTCACAGTTGCCTGTACGCTCACCATTGCCCAGCAAGGTACCTTCGACACGTTGCGCACCTGCCAACATCGCAAGCTCGGCTTCTGCCACAGCACAACCTCGGTCATTGTGGGTATGCACGCACACGACCACGGCATCACGATACTTCAGTTGTGTGCTGACATACTCCACCTGGTCGGCAAATACGTTGGGGCTGGCAACTTGCACGGTCGAGGGCAGGTTAATAATGGCAGGCTTATCCGCTATCGGCTGCCAGATATCAAGAACAGCATTGCATACTGCCAAAGCGTACTCGGGCTCGGTTTGAGTAAAACTTTCGGGCGAATATTGAAAGCGCCACTGCGTCTGTGGATAACTTTGTGCGTAAGTCTTGAGTAGTGTCGCGCCTTGCACAGCCAATGCCATGATCTGTGCTTTGTCTTGCCCAAATACCCATTCGCGCTGGGTTGGCGATGTTGAGTTATAAACATGGACAATTGCTTGTTTCACACCTTCCAATGCTTGATAGGTGCGAGCAATTAAAATCTCACGCGCTTGTACCAAAACCTGAATGGTTACGTCAGCGGGAATTTGATTGTCTTCGATCAGCCAGCGCACAAAGTCATAATCAGGTTGACTGGCGGCAGGGAAGCCTACTTCGATTTCTTGAAAGCCCATATTTACCAGTAATTGCCAAAGCTGCTTTTTCTGTTCGACACTCATCGGTTCTGGTAATGCCTGATTACCATCGCGTAAATCGACGCTGCACCATGTCGGCGCTTGCGTGAGTTCGCGTGTTGGCCACTGACGTTGAGCCAGTTTAACGGCTGGAATAGCTTGGTATTTTTGGGCATTAAATACAGACATGATTGACTCTCCTAAGAATGACACTAGTTTATGCCATTAATTTGAGTTTATTATTGCTATTTATGGCTTATTTTGTGTTAAATTTAGCATAATATGCTAATAAAGGAACATTTATGCACAATATAGATAAGTTCGATCAAGCGATTCTAGCCGAACTACAAGCCAATGGACGTTTAACGAATCAAGAATTGGCAGAACGTATCGGACTATCGCCCTCGCCCTGCTTACGGCGCGTGAAAGCGTTAGAAGATGCGGGTATTATTTCTGGCTACAAAGCCATCATCAATGCTGAAAAGCTCGGGCTATCGTTAATGGCACTCATTCATATTTCGATGGATAAGCACACGCCAGAACGGTTTGAAAACTTTGAGCGCAGTGTGAGCGTGTTGCCCGAAGTGTTGGAGTGTCTGCTCATTACAGGACAGTCGGCAGACTACCAACTCAAGGTGCAAATCAAGGATATGCATGCTTATCAAGAACTGCTGCTACACCGCATTACCCGTATCGAGGGCGTAAGCGGTGTGCATACCAGTTTTGTGCTTAGGAAGGCTTGTTAATTACAAGCCCCTTGCTGCAAATCATGCGTGATTACTCCATCTCCAACTCAGAAAATACACGCATCGCATTGGTTGCCGACAACTCTTTATAAGTGTGTAAATGGCGATAGGCACTTTGATCGATTTTGTTCGTATCTGCCAGCGTGCCACCCGATTTAATTAGTTTACGCACTTCGGCATGTAAGAACTCTAAATAACCGCGTGTCGTTTTATCGACCGTTGCAAAATCAGTCGGCACACCATGCCCTGGAATAATGATCTTATCCTTGGCAAATACCGTAAAATCTTTCCATGTCTTTAGCCAAGCGGTGGTATTGGTTTCTTCAAAAATTGGCATCATCCGTTGATTAAAGGCAATATCGCCCGCAATTAACACCTTACGTTCAGGAATATAAACCGAAATATCGCCAGAAGAATGTGATGAACCAAAATACATCAGCTTGGCAGTGATGCCCCCCAAGTCAATGGTCATTTCTTTATCAAAGGTTTGATCAAAAGGCACAAGCGCGGTCTTATCCCCTTTCACTTTATTGAATAGCCTAAAAATTAATCAATTTCTTGCCACCTTGCTCCTTCTGGCAATAATGGAAAGAACAGCGCTGTTTGTATCGGATGCACAGGGTCGAGCTGCTGCACCAGATGGCGGTAACGCGCTAATTGCGGCTGATATTGAGCGCGTTTACTGGCAATAAAATCGCTTAGGTTATCGTCTGTTAATTGGCTGGTTTTATAATCAATAATCCAGCGCACACCTTTTGCATCAACAAAACTACGATCAAGAATATGGCGTTGTAGTTTGCCTGTTATTTCATCGACATCCATCAACGCCCACTCGTTACGTGCTTGTTGCCAATGCTGCAAAATCCATTGCCCTTTTTCATCGCTTAGGGTGTTTTCGACTGCTTGCATAATGGTCGCAATGGCTTTACTGTGTTTAGCAAGCGGTTCAGCTAAAACACGTAATTGATAGCTTAACCAGCTTGTTTGTTTACGAACACGTTCATGATTCCATGCCGTCAGTCCATCATTAGCAATCCGTTCTAACAACGCATGAGTGACCGTGCCAATGGCAATGGCTGTACCTTCTTTATCTTCATTGACGGATACATCGGCAAAATTTTCTGCCGCTGATAAAAAAGCTATGGGTGCAGCGGCAATTAAATATTGTTTTGTTGCACTCAAATTCGCTTGCGCTGTTGTGAGCTGCTCTGCGCTAAAGCGAATTAAATTTGGTTGTGCTCGCATCCTAGTCGTTTCTTCATCGTCGGATTCATCTGTTTTAGGCACGATTAATTTGTTTAATAGATGCGTTGTCATTTCCTTAATCGTGTTACTTTTCCATAAACATCCCATTAAGGTATTGCTAGCAGCTGGCAGAAGGAAAGCAGCATCGTTCGTTTTCGTCGCTTTTTCTTTTTTGGGTGCAAGCGTAGCAATCAAAATGAGCTGTTTAACAGCACGAGTGACGGCAACATAAAGTAAGCGGTCAAGTTCATATTCAGCTTTTTTCTTTTCGAGCGATTGCAACCAAATAAATAGCGGACTTTTGTCTTTACCTAAGGGGGCAATAATGTCGTGCAAGCCATCGCCTTCTGCCAATTTTTGCCAAGTGATTAAACCTGCTGTGTCGTTTGCACCGCGTTTGTCTAGGTTCGGTAAAATGACGCTATCAAACTCTAACCCTTTCGATTTATGAATGGTCATGGCGACAATGGGGGCATTCGGATGACTGGGTTTGGCAAAGAGCTTTTCTAGTTTTTGATTGAGTGTCGGCAAATCAAAATGGACATCGGCTTGCTGTAGCTGACGCAATAAATCCCAATAGACGCTAACATCATCGAGCGCACTTTCATCGGGTAGTAAACTTAGTAAGCCTAATGCCAAACAAGCTGAGCGCACTTGTGTCGCCAGTGGCTGATGTCCACGTTGTTTCATTAACGGCGTCAAAGCGTGGATGAATTGCGTTAAGCGGTATTGGTCTTCGGCAGAAATCCCCTCTAGCTCCCCTTCAAAAAGGGGGAGATTTGCAGTGTCCCAAATCGGATCGGGCAGCTTGGCAACAACATGCAGAGCATTCAAGCTCAAGC
>DYST01000031.1:18359-21241 GCA_020726325.1 Thiomicrospira cyclica
TCCCAAATCGGATCGGGCAGCTTGGCAACAACATGCAGAGCATTCAAGCTCAAGCCACACCAAGGGGCGCGTAATAGCGCTAAACAAGCGACACGATCGCTGGGGTCAACCAAAAAGCGCGTTAAGGCAAGGCAGTCTTGAATATACCAGCGATCTGTTAGGGTAGCGATTTCTTCGGCATGAACCGAGATATTGTGGGCATTAAGTTCGGTTAAAATCGGTAATAAATGGCTTTTGCTGCGCACTAAAATGGCAACACTCGACGCTTTTTTTGCGTCATGATTTTGTAACCAGACACGAATACGTTGCGCTGCATCCTGTTCGCTTGCTGATTGATTAACGATAAGATTAGCAGAAGCTTGCGTTAAATCAGCATCATACCAAACTGCGTCAGCGCATTTTTTGGCATCGGTTTGTAACCAGAGTTTAATACTGGCTTCTTGCTGTTCGTCGCTCTTAACCGCTTGTGCTGCTGAATAGCTGCACGCGCCCAAACTGACATCGGTTTGAGCCTGTGCGTTACTTGGAAAAATATCGTTAAAGGCGTTGTTAGCAAAGTCAATCATCGCTGGTAAACTACGGAAGTTACTGCTTAATTGTAATGGCAAGAGCTTAAAGTGTTGACCATTATCGAGCGGTATCCCTTGCGTTTTCGCGGTGGTGAATAAAGCGGGTTCAGCTTTGCGAAAGCGATAAATACTTTGCATCGGGTCACCCACTAAAAACAGCGTCCGCCCTTGTTTTTCCTGTCCAACAGCAACGGATTCCCAGCCTGCCATTAAATGACGTAATAACGCCCATTGGCTGACAGAGGTATCTTGAAATTCGTCAATCAAAATATGGCGCAATTGCGCATCCAGTTTAAGCAGAACATCACTGATATTGCCATTACGGGCAGGGTCAAGGGCAATCAAACTCGCTTGTGTGAATTGGATGTGGTCGGTTTGCCGATGTTCGGCAAATACCAGCAGTAGCTGGCGAGCAGCTGCAGAAAATAGGGTTTTAAGGGCAGCAATACGCCGATGATCATCGGCGGAATAAGTAGGATTGGGTAAAACGGCAAGGCTTTGTAATTGCGCTAATTTATTCGAATCTTGCCCATACACTTCGATTAATGATTTTAAGCTCGCAATATCGGGCTTATTTGTCGCTGCGGCTAACCCCATCGTTTTATTAATGGCTTTGCGCCAACCTTTTTTATCCTTAGTTAACAATAAGAAAATAATGCCATTGCTGACTAAAAGTTGTTGTGTTAATGGCTGCTCCATTACTTCCACACCAAAATCATTCAGAGCGGTTAGAGCTTGATGAACATTGGTATCCTCATCTTCGTTTACCAGCAATCCCTGCAAACATATCCCTGCTAACCGTGCTAATTCAGGTAAATCTGATTCTAAACACAATAAAAAATCGATTACTTGTGGCTCAAATAAACGACTCAATACCGCCTGCATACTGTTGGTATCTAAATCATCCAAATCAATCAACCATTGGTCACGATTGGCAAGTTGCTCGGCTAATAGTCTGCGCAATTTATCGAGATCATTACCAAAAGTGGGTAATAAAATAACGATGGCATCCGCAAGTTCGGTATTGTCGTTGCTTTCTAGGTTTTTAATCGTTTCTCGTGCAGCTGTATCGTACAAAGAGAACACATCATCAGCGACATCTAATCCAGGGGCAAGCTGACCGAGCAATGGCGTTTGTCGTGCCAGTGCATGACAAAAACCATCGATGGTGGTAATGCGCAAGCGGTGTGGATTGCTTAATAATGACCAGTCTTTTTGTAACACCTGTTTTGCCCACCGATATTGCTGTTGCTTTAATGCAATAGCATCGGGATTTTGTTTGAGCTTATTGGCTTTATCCGTGTCGTTATGACTGCTCATTAACAGCCAATCATCGAAATCTTTGGCTTTATCGCTGGCACGCAATGCGCCAAGTAGGCGCGTGACCATTTCTGCTGCTGCTTTACGGGTAAAGGTAATGGCAAGGACTTGTTCGGGCGTTGTCGTTTGTTTATCGGCATAAAGTGCTAATAAGCGTGAAATGAGTAGCTCAGTCTTACCCGACCCCGCAGGGGCTTGCACCACAAACGAGGTATGAATGGCTAAGGCTTGTTGGCGGGCATTGGTATCTGGTAGGGTGGTCATACTTTACTTCTTCGCTCATGATGCGTTTCGGGGAGGTGCAAAAACGAACATAGAAAGTAGACTATGCAACGCTGATTTCCTCCGTTTTCTGATGTTGTGCAAGTGCTCAAAGAAAGACAAATATAATGGCAAATGCGCTTGCGATATGCCACGATGAGGTCTTAACCATGAACGCAATAACGACCAAAACCGTTCGATTGTATTGACATGCATCTCACAAAAACCATCATCATTTTCATCTCGAGCATACTCTCCTTTGCTATGTGGGATGATTTTGAGTAATCCATAATCTCCCCGCAACGCATCATGAGCGACTGATAATACCGTTCTTTTCTGGTGTTACGTCCATTACAGTTCGTGTGTATCGAATGCAATAGCAGCCATAACCTACCCCTTAACTTGATCACATGCCAGTATTAAAAGAACCCTTTAACCAACAGGGCAATCATGCCGCCAACTAACACGGTCAACATCCATTGCATTAATTTAATGCTTGCCTTGACATCGTGTAGGTCATCCTTTAGTGCATGATAGGCATTTTTAGCGTCATCCTTAATTTTTTGGCTTTCTTCTTTTGTTGCCAAGCCCTGACTGACAGCATCAGATAACATACGTTTATTGGCTTTAGCAATGGCTTTAGCCATTTTGTCATCTATGCCTTCATTAACCAACGTGTCTATAAAGTCTTGTGAGTCAAAATATAAAACAGCCATTTTAACAACTCCTTTT
>DYST01000032.1 GCA_020726325.1 Thiomicrospira cyclica
TAATGTTAGAACAATTATCTTGGATAAATATAATGGAGAAAATGAATGGATAATTTACTGATTGTAGAAACGCAGTATACGCCTAGTATCGAAATGTTAACTGCTGGTGTTGTTACTATGAAAGGTCGCTCTTATCCAGAAAATACCTTTGAATTTTACAAGCCTGTCATCTCTTGGTTAAAAGAATATCTAGAAGATAGAAACGAAGCTAAAAAGTTGGTTCTAAATTTTGAAATTATTTATTTTAACTCTAGCAGCTCTAAATTGTATTTTGATTTGTTCGATGTGCTTAATGAACATATTCAGCATCATACAGTCGAAGTCAATTGGGGTTATGATGAAGAAAATGAAAGTGCGCAAGAAGCGGGTGAGGACTTTATTGATGACTTTCCTGACTTAACAATCAACCTTGTTGTAACAAATTGAGATTCACCAACGCTATGAACGATAACAATCCGTTAATCTCAGAAATAGAAACACTAAGATCAAGTTTTCTCAGCATAACAGAAAAACTTATTAAAGATATTCATCGTCAAGAAAAAATTATGGCGCGCAGTGATAAGCGTCAGAAACAAGAATATGACGAGCTTCAGGCGAGATTAGCAGAAGTTCAGGCGTTGCAACAAGAAATTGAAGAGACACAAAAAGAAGTTGTCTTTACGATGGGCGCGATCGGTGAAAGTCGTAGTAAAGAGACAGGTAATCATGTTAAGCGGGTGGCGGAGTATTCGCGTATTTTAGGGCTACACTATGGCATGGATGCACGAGAAGCCGAAATGCTCAAGCAAGCGAGTCCGATGCATGATATTGGTAAGGTCGCTATTCCAGATTCGATTTTAAATAAGCCGGGACGTTTTAGCGAGGATGAGTTTATTGTTATGCAGCGTCATGCCGAAATAGGCTATATGATGCTCAATAAGTCAACACGTCCTTTGCTTCAAATGGCTGCAACACTTGCTTACGAGCACCATGAAAAATGGAATGGCAAGGGTTATCCACGTGGTATTTCTGGGGAAGAGATTCATATTTATGGTCGAATCACGGCAATTGCCGATGTATTTGATGCTTTAGGTAGTGATCGTTGCTATAAAAAAGCGTGGGATGATGAGCGTATTTTTGCTTTATTTCGTGAAGAGCGCGGTCAACACTTCGATCCAAAGTTAGTGGATATTTTCTTTGAACATTTAGACGAGTTTTTAGCGGTAAGAGAAAAATTTAGAGATGTTTAAAGAGGCGAGTGCAATTAAAAAACAGAGAGGTTATCTTGATGATTTATCGTCACTTGTTGAAATTTATGGGATTGTTGTTATTGCTCGGTTTGCCTACCATGGGATTGTTTGCTGCTGAGTTGAGGATGTCGGCAGAGCAATTGATGCAATTGCCTGCAAATGCCAATGTCTTGATCGTAGATGCTCGATCTAAAGAAGCTTATGCGCTGGGACATATTCCCAATGCGGTTAATGTTCCTTTTACTGAGACCTTTGATGACATCAAATTGTCTGGGCGTGTGTTGCCATTGAATAAAGCGGTGGTGTTGTTTGGTCAATCTGGTGTGTCAATGGGACGTCCTGTGGTGGTCTATGATGCAGGTGGCATGTTCCAAGCCGCGCGTATTTTGGCAATTCTAGAGGTGTTCGGTCATCAGAAAATCCAATTGTTGGATGGCGGTTTGAAAGCTTGGATCGCCAGTCAAGGAAGCATTACGCTGGAATCAACTATCCCTACCTCCGCAGTATTTACACCAAAAGTGAATGCCGAGCGTTTTGCGACGCGTTTAACGACTTTGGTTGCTGTGAATAGTCCTAATGCTTTCACCATTATCGATGCCCGAAACAAGGCGCATTATTTGGGGCAAGACTCTGACGCCAAACGATTCGGTCATATTCCCAATGCCATTCATATTGATGGTATGGAAAATATTGACCCTTTGACAGGGTTGTTAAAGAACAAACACGAATTAGAAAAGGTGTATGCACATGTGCCAAAACATAAAAAGGTAATTGTCTATTGTACTAAGGGGTTAGCTTCTTCGATTGAATACTTACTGTTAAGAGAGCTTGGGTATGATGTGTCGAACTATGATGCGTCGTGGCAAGAATGGGGAAATGATGATGCCTTACCGATTGTGACTCCTTAGATAAAAAAGAGGATAGCAATGTGGTTGGTTCGTTCAAATTTCGTCTGTTAATGGCAATTTTAGCGTTGTTAGTGAGCTTAATGGTTGTGCTGTCGATCGTGTTGGCTGTTTATAACAGTTATCAACAACATCAGCAAATGCTGCAGCAGCAAAATCAGGTGCATGCTTTTGTCAGCAATGACTTGGTTGAAGTTGCGTATGCTGGAAATGCAGATGTGGCGGCCGACCTTATTCAGAAGCTTGAGCGCGTGATCGGTTTACAAGGCTTATGGATCGAAAATAAAGATCAGCAAGTGGTCTATTCTTATCTGCAACCTTCGTTGACCGTATCGGTCGAGATTTCTCAGGTTGCTGCTGGTGCAGACGATTGGGTCAGTGGGGAAATGTGGCGACATGAAGAAATCCAACTTTTTGATCAGAAGTTAGGCAAAGCACATTATTGGTATCAGGTTCCTTCTTTTTTATCAAACTTATGGGCTTATCTACAGTTATCAGTATTGTTGTTACCTTTAATTATTTTGGTGGCGTTGATTTTTGCGCAGCGCGTGGTAAATCATTTTATGCGTCCCCACGAACAGTTATTGAATGCGATTCAAGCACCAGAGTCGGTTCATGGTGCTGTGTTGTTGCCAGAAGATGGTGTACATGCTGAAGTTGCTCAGCTATTTCGAGGATTTAATGCCTTGCAACAACGCGTGCATATCACTCAGGAAGGTTTAGAAGAAAAGGTGCGACAGCGCACACTTGATTTGACTGTGACGAATCAGGCTTTAATGTCAGCGCAAAATACTTTGGCGATTGCCCACCAACAGATTCACGACTCCATCAAATATGGTGCTCTCATCCAGCACACGCTATTACCCGAAGATGCGTTATTCTCTCATTATTTCCAAGAAAGTTTTATCTATTGGCAGCCCAAAGATACTGTTGGTGGCGATCTTTATTTCTTTGATCCGCTTCGTCATGATGATGAGTGTTTCTTAATGATGATTGATTGTACTGGTCATGGTGTACCAGGTGCGTTTGTGACCATGTTGGTTAAGGCGATTGAGCGACATTTGATTGCCCGCTTGTCAAACAGTGACGATGTTATCAGCCCTGCAGATATTTTATCTGTCTTTAACCACAGCATGAAGCATTTATTGAAGCAAGATGATCTGAAAACAAGTGCCAATACTGGATTTGATGGTTGTATTGTTTATCTCAATAAGCGAGAAGGTAAGATGATCTTTTCAGGGGCAGAAACCAGTTTGTTTTATCGTACCAACACACAAGCACTGACTGAAATTAAAGGGAATCGTCACTCGATTGGGTATCGTCAGTCGGACAGTTACTATGTGTTCACTGATCATACGTTAACGATTGAGTCGGGATTGCAAATTTATCTGACAACCGACGGCTATTTAGACCAGAATGGTGGAGAAAAAGGCTTTCCTTTGGGTAAAAAGCGCTTTTTGAAGGTGGCAGAGTCTTGCCAGTCTTTACCCCTGAATGAGCAAAAAGGCGTGTTTGAAGCGGCTTTATTAGACTATCAGGGCGATAACCATCGTAATGATGATGTAACCTTGTTGTCGATGCGATTTTAACTCATTTCTTTCAAAGAGATGGTAATCAAAAAGCCCATCAGGGTCGAAAATCCTGTTAAAGAACCGCCTTTGCTGTAAGCTTCTGGTAACATCGTTTGTGCGATCATTGTTAGCATTGCGCCTGCAGCCAACCCCTCCAAAAAGGCAAACCAGTGTGCCTCGGCTCCTTGAAGTAACAGCGCACCGATACTCGCACCGATACCTGTCATGAGCATGATAGATGTCCACATCAGCAAAATTTTGCCACGCGACAGATGCTCGTCACGCATCCCTCGTGAGCTAGATAGGGCTTCGGGATAGTTGGACAAGAATAATCCCGCCAACAGGGATAGTGTCATGGTGTTTTGCATCATATTGGCACCGATAACAAGCGACTCAGGAATACCATCGAGCATAATCCCTAGCCAGATAGCCAAAGCTGCCCCATGTGCTTCGGTTGATTCGATACCCATTTCCATCAAACTAGGTGGTAGTTGACCTTCTTTTAGATTGTGACTGGCACGATCGAGCCAAAAGAGGATTTTGCTCTGATTCAGACTATAACGTTGTTGCAAGTATTTGCTGACACTCGGTTCATTGATATAGTAATTCAGTCTTAGGCAGAAGCTAGGCTGGTATTTGAGTAGTCTAGCAAGGTTATCGCGACTGAGCGTCCATACACGTGTCGTTTCTTCTGCTTTAGCACTGATGGTGTGGCGTAGTCCGCATACAAAAGCACGACTTCCTAACACATCACCCGATAATTGTGTGTGTTTGTCTTGGGAATCAGCGTCACCGAATAAGCTAACACTGCCCTGGTGGACAATAAAAATATGTTGCGCTGGTTCTCCTTGATGAAAGAGATAGTCACCCGCTTGGTATTCTTTATAAACCAAATAGTCGATAAGCGCGTTAATATCATCATTTTCAAGATCTTCAAGCCAATGCATGCGTGTGATACTTGAAGCTAAGGTAATAAAATCATCAGAATTACGGTTGACCTGACCAATATCTGGCAACACACAATCGCTTTCAAAGCTACTAAGCAGTGACACTTTCCAATCGTTATATTCGCTTTCAGAATAGCCTTTATCTTGTTTCAAATGGGCTGCAACTTCTGCGCTGAGTAACCAATTTTGAATCGGCAAGCGAAAAGAAGGGGCAATAACAAGCAGGTGCTCTAGTGCATCCTTGGGGATAATACCGACCCAACAATCTTCAGTGGCTTGGGCAGAAGAAAGATGTGGCGAACCTGTAAATAATGAAAACTTACCAAAAATATCATTTTTATTAACCAAGTCAATGCTATGCGATGATCCAATCTTAACGCTACCCCTTTGCAGAATATAGAGTTAGTTGGCATCATCTCCTCGTGTAAAAATGAGACTGCCTTTACCGTAAAAACGACTACTCAGTTGTTTAGATAAAGATTCAATAATTGATGGCTCTAGTTCTTTGAGTGCTTCTTTTGAACATAAGTGGGATAGCATATTTTTAATATGTTTGGTGTTGGATAGATGACGATGATTGACAAGAGTGGTTAGTTTGCGACGGTAGCCCCCATAGTTACCGACTAGCGCGTCGAGCAGAATAAACAAGATACCACCGAGTAAGGCACCAATCGCCATGACATTAAACTGACCATGTGCTACTGCCGATGCCACTAAATCTAGGGTCAGTGCTGCGAGCAAGGAGCCGCCACCAAACGCCATAAGCGAAGCAATGACGCGTTGATCAGGTCGCCAATAAAATGACGTAATCGCGCCGATAGGGAGCGCGGCAGCACTGATTAAGCCAATAATAAAGGCTGAAAGAATAATAGATTCGCCAAAATTAAACATAAGAGAACCGCTTTCAACCTTACTGATCGGGTTAGTGGGTTGTGAGTCGTATTTGCCAGTCTGCTACTTGTTTGCGTACTTGATTTGGTGCTGTGCCGCCCAAATGATCACGTGCCGCAACAGATCCTTCCAAGGTTAAGACCGCAAAGACATCTTCATCGACATTGGGTGCAAACTGTTTCAGTTCATCGAGCGTCATATCCGCTAAGTCTTTACCCGTTGCTATGCCATAACCGACCGCTTTACCAACCATGTCGTGGGCATCGCGAAAAGGCGTACCTTGCTTAACTAAATAGTCCGCTAAATCAGTCGCGGTAGCAAAGCCACGACGCGCAGCTTCACGCGTGATGTCGGTGCGAACCGTCACCGCAGGCATCATATCGGCAAAGGCACGTAGGCTAGCCATCACCGTATCGATGGTATCAAACAGCGGTTCTTTGTCTTCTTGGTTGTCTTTGTTGTAAGCCAAGGGCTGACCTTTCATCAGCGTCAGCAACGCCATTAAGTGTCCAAACACACGCCCAGACTTACCACGTACCAATTCTGGCACATCAGGGTTTTTCTTTTGTGGCATGATGCTCGAACCCGTGCAGAAACGGTCGGGCAAGTGAATGAAGTGGAACTGTGTCGATGTCCATAAAATTAACTCTTCGCTGAAGCGCGATAGGTGCATCATCATAATGCTGGCAGCACTGGTAAATTCGATCGCAAAATCACGGTCAGATACCGCATCTAACGAGTTTTGGCACACACGCTCAAAACCTAACAGGCTGGCAGTGTATTCGCGGTCAATGGGGTAGGTTGTGCCAGCGAGTGCTGCCGCACCCAGTGGTAAGCTATTGGTGCGTTTGCGACAATCGCTAAGACGCTCAAAGTCGCGCTCTAGCATTTCTGTCCATGCCAGCATATGATGACCGAAAGTAATGGGTTGTGCGGTTTGTAAATGGGTAAATCCCGGCATAATCGAGTCTGCTTCACGCTCTGCCAAGCCAACTAAGCCACGTTGTAAACGACGAATTTCGCTCTGAATGCTGTCAATGGCATCACGTAAATACAGGCGAATATCCGTTGCTACTTGGTCGTTACGGCTACGACCTGTGTGTAGTTTTTTGCCGACATAACCAATGGCATCCGTCAATTCTGACTCGATGTTCATATGTACGTCTTCACGCTTAATCGACCATTCAAAGTCGCCCGCTTCGATTTTGCTTTTGACAGTGCCTAAGCCTGCGATAATTAAATCCCGTTCGTCGTTAGTAAGGACATCTACTTTTGCCAACATGGTGGCATGGGCAATCGAGCCTGCAATGTCTTGTGCATACATGCGTTGGTCGAAGGTAACAGAGGCGGTAAAGGCTTCGACAAAGGCATCGACTGCCTCAGAAAAACGACCACCCCATATGGTATTGGTTTGATTCATGGTGAACACTCAGGTAACGGTAAGCAATAATAATGCCTATTTTAACATGCAAGTCGATGGTTCGTATTGTCCTTTTTTTGGCAATAAAAAAGGGCGCAATTCATTGCGCCCTTACTTACGTCATTACCTTGCGATAATTAACGGCTGTAGTACATATCGAACTCGATAGGGTGTGTTGTCATACGCATACGAGTAACTTCTTTCATCTTCAATTCGATGTAAGAATCAATCATATCGTCAGTGAACACGCCACCTTGTGTTAAGAATGCACGGTCTTTGTCCAACTCATCCAAAGCCATGTCCAAAGAGTGACAAACCTGAGGGATTGCTGCTGCTTCTTCTGGTGGCAAATGATACAAGTCTTTATCAGCTGGCTCACCGGGGTGAATCTTATTCAGAACACCATCAACACCCGCCATCATGATAGAAGCAAATGCTAAGTATGGGTTAGACATCGGATCTGGGAAACGGCATTCGATACGGCGTGTTTTTGGGTTTGGCGCGTAAGGAATACGAATCGACGCTGAACGGTTACGTGCAGAGTAAGCCAACATGATTGGTGCTTCAAAACCTGGAACCAAACGCTTGTATGAGTTAGTACCAGAGTTCGTAAATGCATTCAATGCCTTAGCGTGTTTGATGATGCCACCAATGAAGTAAATTGCCATTTCAGACAAAGCACCGTAGCCATCACCAACGAATAGGTTCTGACCGCCTTTTGACAAAGACATGTTCACATGCATACCAGAACCATTGTCACCAACGATTGGTTTAGCCATGAATGTTGCTGTTTTGCCATATAGATGTGCCGTATTGTGAATGGCATATTTAAGAACCAATACTTCATCGGCTTTCTTAACTAAGGTGTTACCAGCGATGCCAAGCTCACATTGACCAGCGTTAGCAACTTCGTGGTGGTGTGTTTCGATATCTAAGCCCATTGACTCAGCATAGTCACACATAGCAGCACGGATTTCATGTAGTTGGTCAACTGGTTGAACTGGAAAATAACCACCTTTAGTCGCTGGGCGGTGACCCATGTTACCATCAGCATAAACCTTGTCTGTATTCCAAGAAGCTTCTTGCGAATCAACTTTAACAAAAGAACCAGACATATCCGAACCCCAACGAACGTCATCAAAGACGAAGAATTCTGGTTCAGGACCAACGAAACAAGCATCAGCAATACCCGTTGATTTTAGGTAAGCTTCAGCACGCATCGCAACTGAACGAGGGTCACGGTCATAACCGTCTAAAGAAATTGGGTAATGAATGGTACAACGAATGATCATAGTAAGATCATCGGTGAATGGATCCATGATTGCTGTGTCAGCGTGCGGTAAAAGCACCATATCTGATGCTTCAATACCGCGCCAACCAGCAACAGATGAACCGTCGAAAGGTTGACCCGCTTCAAAAAAGTTTTCGTCAACTTTACTTGCTGGAATGGTCACATGCTGTTCTTTACCGTGTGTATCGGCAAAACGCAGGTCTACCCATTTGATGTTTTCTTCTTTGATACGTGCGATCACATTTTGCGCCATGAGAGCATCCTTCTTATATACAATGAGGGGGGTGAAATAATATTCATACAAAGTGTGATATTAGCCCGAAGTGTGCCAAAAAACCAGAAGGATGTTAAAAATTAGTGAACTAAAATGATTAATGTCATTAAAATGAGGTTAGTTGTGTTTTATTATGCTTATTTTTTGTTTAGTTTTGGTGCTTTTTTGCGCTAATTTAGCGTTTTTTTCTGTCTATTTATGCCCCCATCTCTGTTGCTGTTGTCATAAACTCGTCATATAGTCCAAGTAGAATAACAAGTAGTCAAAAAAGGGCTTTTTACCATGTCAATAAAAATTCGAGATAAACAATCGATTTCGCAATCGCGAGAAAGATTCAGAGCGTATAAAGATATCGCAGCACGCTATGCTATCGGTGCAGGTGGCTTGGCTGTGATTGGTGCTGTGCTACTAATGATGGCGTTTTTCTTCTTACAAGTTGCGCCGTTATTTGTTTCCGCAACCTTCGAACGTGTCACAACCTACGAGCACCCGAGTCATGGTGCAAGTCTGTTGATGGCAATGGATGAATATCGTGATACTGCACTGAGAGTAACAGCCTCAGGTCAGGTTATCTTCTTCAAGGCAGAAACGGGAGCCATTGTTCAAGAACAACGTCTACCCATTCCAGATCATGTCACGATTACTTCGCACCAAGTGATGAGTGATGCTGATGGTGATGTGCTTTTCGGTTTAAGCGACGGTAGTATGTTGATTGCACGCTACGGCTTTATGATTAGTTATACTGATGGCAAACGTCAAGTAACGCCTAAGTTAAGTTTTCCATTTGAAGATAAGCCAGTCATGATTAGTGAAGGCAATGCCTTAACTGCAGTTTCTGGTCGTACAAGTGGTGAAGCCATTCTCTTGTCTGCTTTTGCGAAAGGTTCTGACGCACTGGTGTTACGTCGTTTCGAAAAGAAACAGCAAATGTTTTCCGATGAGACAACACTCGAAGAGTTAGCAACGGTTCATCTTGCCGTCAAGATAACGCCGCGTTGGTTAATGATCGATGGTATGTTGGACTGGATGTATGCCGTTGATGAAAAGGGTAATGCAACAGTTGTTAGTTTACGTGATGCCGAAAACCCAAGCGTTTATAGCGAAGTCAGCTTCTTAGGCGATAATGTGCAGGGTGCGCGTCGCTTAACGTCGGTTTCTTTTTTATTGGGTGAAACGTCCTTATTGTTAGGCGAAGCCAGCGGGCAAATCACACAATGGTTCCCTGTTCGTGATGCTAAAAACAGCTATGATTTTATGCCTGTACGTAGCTTTCATGAGCAACAGGCAGCGATTGTACAAATGGGTAGTGAACAACGCCGTAAGGGGTTTGTCGTTGCCGATGCACATGGTGAAGTGGGTATTTATCATGCGACAGCGCATCGTACTTTAGCTGTAGAGTCGCTTTCTCATGTTGCTTTAGTCAATATGGCATTAGCACCACGTGCCAATGCTGTGTTAGCAGAAGATGCGAGTGGTACGATGCACTTGTGGGCGGTGGATAACGAGCATCCAGAAATATCTTATGAAGTCTTGTGGAATAAAGTCTGGTATGAAGGTTATGCCGAACCTGCCTTTATCTGGCAATCGTCATCTTCTAACTCTGATTTTGAACCTAAGTTCTCTTTGATGCCTTTGGCGTTTGGTACACTCAAAGCTGCCTTTTATGCCATGTTGGTTGCGATTCCGATTGCTTTAATGGCTGCGATGTATGCTGGCTTCTTTATGGCTCCTGCCATGCGTCAATCGGTTAAGCCTGTTGTTGAGCTGTTAGAAGCCTTGCCAACGGTGATTATCGGCTTCTTAGCTGGTTTGTGGTTAGCACCGTTTCTAGAGAAGAATCTACCAGGATTTTTTATCTTTCTATTTTTGTTGCCGCTAGTGGTGTTTGTTTTTGGCTATATCTGGAGTCGTTTGCCCGATGCAGTCAGAGTCAAAATCCCTCATGGTTGGGAGGCGGCATTATTAGTGCCTGTGGTGCTCGTAACGCTGTTCCTTGTCGGCTTATTGGGTCATCCTGTAGAAAATGCCTTTTTTGGTGGCGACATGCCAACGTGGTTAACCAATGTAGCGGGTATCGGTTACGATCAACGTAACTCGTTAGTCGTTGGTATTGCGATGGGCTTGGCAGTGATTCCAATTATCTTTTCGATTGCTGAGGATGCGATTTACAACGTGCCTAAACACCAAGTTAATGGTTCTTTGGCTCTAGGAGCAACGCCTTGGCAAACGATGGTTGGTGTTGTCTTGCCAACAGCTTCTCCAGGGTTATTCTCTGCAGTGATGATTGGTTTTGGTCGTGCCGTTGGTGAAACGATGATTGTATTAATGGCAACAGGTAATACGCCAATTATGGATATTAACGTCTTTGAGGGTCTGCGTACCTTGTCGGCGAATATCGCGGTAGAAATGCCAGAGTCGGAGGTGGGTAGTACGCATTATCGCGTCTTATTCTTAGCAGCCTTGGTGTTGTTTA
This sequence comes from Thiomicrospira cyclica, assembly GCA_020726325.1. GTDB lineage: Bacteria > Pseudomonadota > Gammaproteobacteria > Thiomicrospirales > Thiomicrospiraceae. The sequence continues at coordinate 11,002 of DYST01000032.1, forward strand.
TGTTTACCTTCTTTTTTAACACGCTTGCTGAAGTTGTTCGTCAGCGTATGCTCAAACGCTACGGCGCTTTGTAAGAGGAAAGTGAAATGTTGAATAAATGGATGAAAGAGGGTAATCATTGGGTCTGGTTTAATGCCATGGCCCTTACCCTAAGTTTGTTAGCAGTAACAAGTTTAATTGGTTTGTTGGTCTTTAAAGGTATGCAGCACTTTTGGCCAAAAGATGTTGCTGTCTATTCCGTTCAAGATGGTAAAGGTGGTCAGGTTAAGCTGATTGGCGAACAACATCGTACAGGCGAACGTTTGGAAGGTGATGCTCAAGCTGGTGTCTCGCATATTCCTCAGATGCTGGTTAAAGTCGGTGGACGTGAGATATTTGGTGCTGACTTCAAGTGGGTGGATGAGCCTGCAGTTTTAGCAACAGATTATCCTAAAGATATGATGGTAATCGAGCGTTACGAGTGGGGTAATTTGTATGGTCGTCTGGTTTCGTTAACCGATTCGGATGGTAAGAAAATTACTGGTGATGCTGCACAGGATAGCTTTCAGTCTTTGATTGCTCAACACGGTAGCCTATACGAAAAGCTGGTAGATATCCAAAAAAGTAAGATTGGTAGCATTAACCATTCAGTCGAAGGGCTGCGTCTAGAACGTCGTCGCTTAGAGCTGAAAAATGCCCTAACTGATGTCGATATTGCACGCTTGGCAGAGGAACGAAAGGTCTTAGATCAAAAGTATGCTTTACTTTTAGCAGACATGGAAAAGTTAAAGCTGCTTTCTGAATCTTTAGGTGTTGCTGAAGTTGAGGTGATGGGTGGTAAGGTCGTACAACTTCCGATCAATAAAGTTGTTGCGGCAACCTTACCCAATGAGATGGGCGCTTTTGAGAAGGTCGGTGAGTTTTTCCATAAGATTTGGGAGTTCTTAAGCACTGATCCGCGTGAAGCAAACACCGAAGGGGGTATCTTCCCTGCTATTTTTGGTACAGTTACATTGGTCTTTATCATGACTTTTGTGGTGATGCCATTTGGTGTTGTCGCCGCTGTTTATCTGCGCGAATATGCAAAAGATGGTTTTGTTGTGCGTATGGTAAGGGTGTCGGTTAATAACCTAGCAGGTGTGCCATCGATTGTTTATGGTGTGTTTGGTTTAGGGTTCTTTGTCTATATTGTCGGACACGGTATTGACCAAGCCTTTTATCAGGAAGCCTTGCCTTCGCCTACTTTCGGTACATCGGGTTTGTTATGGGCAGCATTAACGCTTGCTTTATTAACCTTGCCTGTGGTGATTGTATCGACAGAAGAAGGCTTGTCGCGTGTGCCGCGTGCGATTCGTGAGGGTTCTTTAGCCTTGGGTGCGACAAAAATCGAAACCTTGTGGCGCACTGTATTGCCAATGGCTTCACCTGCGATCATGACGGGTCTGATTCTCGCAATTGCGCGTGCTGCGGGTGAGGTAGCGCCATTAATGTTGGTTGGTGTCGTGAAACTTGCACCGAGCTTGCCAATTGATGGTAATACGCCCTATATCCATTTAGACCAAAAAATCATGCACCTAGGTTTTCATATTCATGATGTGGGTTTCCAAAGTCCGAATATTGAAGCGGCGCAACCTTTAGTTTATGCCACAGCTTTTCTGTTGGTGTTAATTGTTATTTCATTGAATATTAGTGCGATTGCCATTCGTAATCGCCTGCGTGAACGCTTTAAATCGATTGATAATTAAAAGTAAGGAATAAATCATGAGTTCTGTTAACGTTGCCTTAGATCGTGAAAATCGCGGTTTAAATTTAGAACAAGAAAAAGTAGCCATTCATGTCCATAACTGGAATTTATATTATGGCGAGAAGCAAGCACTAAAAAATGTGAACATGAGTTTGCCAGAAAAGCGTGTTACTGCATTTATTGGGCCTTCTGGTTGTGGTAAATCAACTTTGTTGCGCTGTTTTAACCGTATGAATGACTTAGTTGATGGTGTGCGTCTTGAAGGTAGAATCAGCTTACATGGCAACGACATTATGGAAAAGAGTTTGAATGTCTCTGTTCTGCGTCGTAAAGTCGGCATGGTGTTTCAAAAACCTAATCCGTTTCCTAAGTCAATTTATGAAAACGTTGCTTACGGTTTGCGTTTGCAAGGCGAAAATAGCCGTAGTGTGCTTGACGATAAAGTTGAATGGGCATTGAAAGGTGCTGGTATTTGGAATGAAGTAAAAGACCGTTTGCATGATAATGCGATGGGACTATCTGGCGGTCAGCAACAACGTGTGGTGATTGCGCGTGCCATTGCGATCGAGCCAGAAGTGTTGCTTCTTGATGAGCCAACTTCCGCACTTGACCCGATTTCGACACTGAGTATTGAAGAGTTGATTTTTGACTTGAAAGAAAAGTTTACCATTTTGATCGTGACACATAACATGCAACAGGCTGCTCGTGTGTCTGATTACACCGCATTTATGTATATGGGCGAGCTGATCGAATATACTGATACGGACACTCTATTCACCAATCCGTCGCAAAAGCAGACGGAAGATTATATTACTGGCCGTTTCGGTTAAGTTTAGGAGCTAAAACATGGACAGCAATATCATTACGCCGCATATTTCGCGTCGCTATAATCAAGACTTAGAAAATATTTTTAATAAAGTGCTCGCTATGGGTGGGCACGTTGAAGATCAGTTAACGCGTGCTTTTGAAGCCTTGCGTAAAACTGATGCGATGATGGCAAAAGAAGTCATCGGTCTTGATCGTTTTATTAACCGTCAAGAAGCGAATATTGATGAAATGTGCGTGCGTTTACTCGCTCGTCAACAGCCAGCCGCGATCGATTTACGCTTGATTATGGCTGCCTTGCATATCGTTACCGACTTAGAGCGCATTGGCGATGAAATTACAAAATTATCACGTGTGGTGATTAACCTTCGTGATAGTGGTAATGTTGATTGTACAAGCATTCCGGGTTATGACCATTTGGTTGAAATGACGGTTTGTGCGCAAGAGATGCTCAAAATTACCTTGGATGCGTTCGCCAATCTTGATGTTAAAAAAGCATTAACCTTGTTGCCAAAAGAAGCTGCTGCTGATGCAGAATACAAGACTGCACAAAAACTCATGCGTGAGCATATGATGGCAAACCCAACACAAATTCCAAATATATTGGATCTGTTGAATGCCTTGCGTGCAATGGAACGTGTTACCGATCATTCGTTAAATATCGCCGAGCGTGTATTTTATGTGGTAGAAGGTTCTGATATGCGTCAAATTAGCTCTGAGCGTTTGGCAGATATTGCGAACAAGTATCGCGAAGTTTTATAAGTTAGCTAAGGCAAGATTTAGATGTCAACGCCCACAATCTTAGTTGTTGAAGATGAGTCTGCTATTCGTGAAATGCTCTGTTTTACCTTGCAAGCGGCAGAAATGACTGTGCTGGAGGCAGGTAATGCGGAGCAGGGGTGGCAGTTAGCATTAACATCAATGCCTGACTTAATTTTGCTCGATTGGATGTTGCCTGGTGTACCAGGGGTTAGTTTATTATCACGTTTGAAAGTGCATGATAAGCTAAAACATATTCCTGTGATTATGCTCACAGCAAGAGCCGATGAAGTTGACCAATTACAAGGCTTTGATATGGGGGCGGATGACTATGTCACCAAACCCTTCTCACCGCGTACTTTGTTAGCACGTATCCGTGCCTTGTTACGTCGTCTTGACGATGGTGTTGGTGAGGTGATCGTTGCGGGGCGCATGCGTTTGGATAATACCAGTCATCGCTTAACCATTGATGGTGATGAAGTTAAATTAGGTCCAAAAGAGTTTCGCCTATTACAATTTTTTATGTTGCACATCAATCGCGTGTTCACACGTAACCAATTATTAGACGAAGTCTGGGGTGATCGTGTGGTGGTTGAAGATCGAACCATCGATGTTCACATTCGTCGTTTGCGTCGTGCTTTGGAAGAGCATGGTTGTGAGTCGTATATTCAAACCATTCGCGGTTCTGGTTATCGTTTTTCAGTCATTGATCCTGATTAGATTGTCATGATGAAACACCTTGAAGATGAATTAGCAACACTGCTGTGGTTATTAATTATTGCCCTTGTTGTTGCTTGGTTGACGCAGGGTTGGCAAATTATTGGCTGGGTGTTAGCTGGATTAATCGCAGGGCGTTGGCTGCTTGCTTTGTGGGCTGCTGAAAGCTGGCTTTATGCAGGTGGTCGGAAGCTCAATCATCTTTGGGCGGGACCTTTAAGTGAGTTGCTGTATGCCGTAACGCGTTTGTTAGAAAAAGAACGTCGCTTGGCGCATCAACTTTTGGGGCGAGCGCGTTATTTTAAGCATGCTGCTGAAGCCTTACCTGAAGGGGTTATTGCGATAGATGGTATGCATCGTATCTCTTGGTTTAATAAGGGTGCGATTGCTTTGCTTGGTTTACGTCGTAGCAATCGAGGGCAGCTTGTTTCTAGCGTATTGCGCTTACCCGATGTTTTGGCACTTGTTGATGGTCAGCATCCTGGTTCGTTAGAAATGCCTTCCCCTGTTGATGCATCACGTATCTTAGAATTAGAAGTTACACCTTTTTTACAAGGTCATAATTTACTGATTATTCGAGATATTTCTGCCTTTAAGCGTAGCGATGCCATTCGTCGTGATTTTGTTGCCAATGCTTCCCACGAATTGCGTACGCCTTTAACGGTGATGCAAGGTTATGTCGAGATGATGCTCGATACCTCTGATTCGCAGCAAAACTATTGGCATAAGCCATTAGAGCAAATGCATAATCAGAGTGAGCGTATGCGCAAGATTGTTGATGATATGCTCATTCTTTCCGGACTAGAAGGGAATGATTCAAAATTAAAGTTTTCCTCTGTCAATGTGTCTGTATTACTAACCCAGATTGTCGATGAAGCACAACAGTTATCAGGTAAGCGTGGACATCACATTGTGCTGTCGCTAGAAACAGAAATGGGGTTGGTTGGGCATGAAGAATACCTACGCAGCGCCTTTACCAATCTTATTGGTAACGCGGTACGCTATACCCCCGATGGTGGCAGCATTTATGTCCGTTGGTGGCAGGATGGTTCAGGTGCTTTTTTATCGGTAACCGATACGGGGATTGGCATTGCCCATGAGCATTTGCCGCGTATTACGGAGCGTTTTTACCGCGTTGATTCTGCCCGTTCTCGTGCCACTGGTGGTACAGGATTAGGATTGGCAATCACGCGTCATGTTTTAGAGCGGCATAATGCAACATTGAATGTCGAGAGTGAAATTGGCATTGGTAGCTGTTTTCGTTGTGTCTTTCCTTTAGATTTAGTCACTAAATTATCATAAAGCACTCAAACCGTCATCAAATTGTCATTATTGACTGTCATAATTTGCACTGTCGATAGACTTTTATCTTATTGGAGTATTCTGAATGAAAAAATTACTGGCTGTTGCGCTTGGTTTAAGTGCTACTTTGTTGACTGCCCCTTCTTTTGCTGCGGTTGATGCCTCATTGCCTGGTTACCAAAAAGTAGCTGGTGTTTCTGGTAGCCTGTCTAGTGTTGGTTCTGATACTTTAGCTAACCTAGCTACTTTGTGGGCAGAAGAATTTAAACGCGCTTACCCTAATGTTAACATTCAAATTCAAGCTGCTGGCTCTTCTACTGCGCCACCCGCATTGACAGAAGGTACTTCTAACGTAGGTCCTATGAGCCGTGCGATGAAGTCAAAAGAAGTTGAAGCTTTTGAAGCAAAATATGGTTATAAGCCAACTCAAATTTCTGTAGCGATCGACGCGCTTTCTATTTATGTTCATAAAGATAACCCCATCAAAGGGTTGACATTGTCAGAAGCGGATGCAATCTTCTCTTCGACTCGTAAGTGTGGCGCACCTGCTGACATCTCTACTTGGGATCAATTGGGTATGACAGGTCCTTTAGCTGGCAAAGAAATCCAGATTTATGGTCGTAACTCAGTTTCTGGTACTTACGGTTATTTCAAAGAACACACGCTATGTAAAGGTGACTACAAGTCTAACGTGAACGAGCAACCAGGTTCTGCTTCTGTTGTTCAGTCTGTAGCAACTTCAATCAATGCGATTGGTTATTCTGGTATTGGTTATAAAACATCGGGTGTTCGTGCAGTGCCTTTAGCAAAGAAAGCTGGCGAGCCATTTGTTGAATCATCTGAAGAAACTGCAGTTACTGGTAAATATCCATTAGCGCGTGCGTTGTACATCTATATCAACAAGGCACCTGGTAAGGCTTTAGACCCAATGGTTAAAGAATTCATGACATTGGTTTTATCGAAAGAAGGTCAGCAAGTTGTTGAAAAAGATGGCTATGTAGCACTTCCAGCAGCTGTTGCAGCTAAGGAATTGGCTAAGTTAAATTAATTAACCCTGCTTGATTCGATTAGAAAACCGCCTTCGGGCGGTTTTTTTCTGTCCGATAAGGTAGAATTACTGGTTAACGCTATCTTTAGGAGAACTTCATGCGATTAATGTTGTTAGGTGCACCTGGTGCAGGTAAGGGAACACAGGCTGCTTTTTTAACCAGTCATTTTGATATTCCGCAGATTTCAACAGGTGATATGTTGCGTGCCTCGATTCGAGCGGGTGCGCCATTAGGCTTAGAAGCTAAGGGTTATATGGATGTGGGACAGTTAGTTCCTGATGATTTAATCATTCGTATGGTGCAAGTTCGCATTAGTGAATCCGATTGCCATAATGGGTTTTTACTAGACGGTTTTCCGCGCACCCTAGCACAGGCTGAAGCACTTGCTTCTGCTGGTATTGCGTTAGATGCGGTGATTGAAATTGATGTACCTTTCGATGTCATTATTGAGCGTATGGCTGGTCGTCGCGTCCATTCATCGGGTCGGACTTATCACATCATCTATAACCCGCCAAAAGTCGAAGGTAAGGATGATGAAACAGGTGAAGATTTAATTCAGCGTGATGATGACAAAGCAGAAACGGTTAAAAATCGTTTAGAGGTGTATGCTGCGCAAACGCAACCTTTGATCGAATTCTACACAGTGCAAGCCGCACAAAGCGATAGCCTAACCTATCTTAAGGTGGATGGTACTGCGGATATTGAACAAGTTAAGGCGGTTATTTTAGGTGCATTAGCGAAATAACGCATAAAGTGCTGGCTTTTTGTAGCCAATGCCCCTATAATGTGCGAATAGTTTGGCCGGGTAGCTCAGTCGGTAGAGCAACGGATTGAAAATCCGTGTGTCGGCGGTTCGATTCCGCCCCCGGCCACCACTAAATTCAAAGGGTTAGCAGAAATGCTAGCCCTTTTTAGTTTCTGCCGTGTAAGCAGTTATCGCCTCGGCGATTTGGTCGCCATTTTTGCTAGCTTATATTTATCAAGCAATCGTGCTGAAGATGATGACTTGTTGGGGGATGCTTACGAAGATCTGATGCGCCACTTTGCCACTGAATCTGGTAAGAGCAAAGGGCAGTTTTATACGCCATCGGAATCTCCTAGAAAGCTTGTGATGAAGCATCATTATAGCGCCTCACAAAGCATCTTTAAAAGCACTTAATATGCAACTATTTTCAGTAAATTCAATTTCACCAGCCATGCCAGTGCTCTTAGCATAAAAGCTTTTCTGTTATCGGGAAAACTTTCAATCAGCTGTTCAGCGGTCTGTGTGCCATTGGAGGCTTGCATTAATATCGCGTTGATTTCGAGCGAGGTTGGCACTACCGCTTTTGCAAAGTTGACCATCGCCAATTTGAGGTAGGCATCCACTCGGGTGAGGGCTGTACTCACTTGCGTATCCACTAAAGTCAGCTGTGTGGCTGGCGTGAGTGCCATCGTTGGGTAGCTTGCAAAACTATAAAAAGGATCTAGCCTTGCGGGCACAGGATGGACTAATGGCGCGAGTGCAGCAGATTGACTTTTTCTCATCTCGTTAAGCTGTGCCCACAGGGTTTCGTATTGCGGGATAATGACAGCCCAGTCATAAATGTCTTTGGCTCGCTGTTGCCCTGCTTGCCCCATCTGATCACGCAATTGCGCCGATTCAAATAGCTGGCTAAAAGCCTTTGCCGCAGCGGCCACATCAATAGCCACTAAGCTACAACTATGACCACAATACATATCGTAAGTATCGATTTCAACCGCATGACGATAGGCTAAATCCCCACCCAAACCAGCCTGTGGCATCAATGTGGGGATACGGTAGCCATCTATGCCATTACGAACGGTGTCTTTATACCCATCCCAATCCGATACCACCACAGGAATCCCTGCTGCCATGGCTTCGATCGGAACAATACCAAAGGTTTCTTGGATATTATCGGAAAGGCTACAAAACACATCGGCACTCGCCCACGCGGTTTGCCTATCTTCTGCCTTACGTCCATCGAGTGTGACCACTTGTACACTAGGACAGGCTAAGGCTTGCGCATCGGCATAGGCTTTTTGAATATAATCATTCGCAAACCAACCACATTCAACCAACACAATGCGCTCATCTGCGAGTAAGGTTTGTGCAGCTTGCTCTAATGCCTGATACATCGCCAACGGGTGGGCTTTAGCATGAAACGATAAGCGTCCCATAAATAACACCACATGGGTTTTATTGTCTGCGTCAATGGCTTGTCTTGCTTGTTGTTGCTGATCGTTATTAAAAACAAAATCTTGGGTATGAATGCCTAAGGGAATAACGGGTAGTTGCGGCAGGGTGATTTTGGTGATGCCTAAGCGATCTTTAAGGTAATCGACTTGCGCTTGTAACATGCGCTCGACATTGTTTTTAACAGCAGTGCTGGTACAAATCATCGCATCCCAAGGTTGCACAGGTGCGCTGAGTAATTCGCTAATAGCATCCATCGCCCCAGCACTACTGGTGGTGTGAGTAATACCACACAAGCTATAAGCCCCATGACCCAATACAGCTCGGTGGTAAGCATGTTCGCCCAGCCCAGGCCCTGGATAATAGATCACTCCAGCTTGCGTCAATGCGCCTAGGCTGTTTTTATTGACTACTTTAACAGGTTCATGCCTACCGTAGTGCTTGACACTATCGGCAAAATGCCGAGCATGCTCAGGTTTTTGCACCAGTGCCCAGAATTCGCTCGCTTTACTATACGAGATAAAACCACGCAGAAAAGACTCCCCAGCAGCATTGCGTCCCATCAGTTTAGGGCCTGTGGTGGTGTAAGCTTCGGGGTGGTAGTAGATGGCGGCGGTCATGAAAGTTGAGCTTCCTCGTGTTATTCGGGTGTTGCGTTCATTATAGCATTAGCTTAATCTATTTCCTGCACAGGCTTCTTCGGTCTTCCTTGTAATACAGTGGTCTGACCCAATACCGTTCACTTTAGCGTTCGTGGTGAGATCGTTGAACCACTGGCTGCTTACTTCTACCCCTTCGACAAGCTCAGGGCGAACGTAAATTTTCTTTAAATGAACAGCATTGGGCTAGCCCTAAGAAAATCCCCCCTAGCCCCCCTTCAAAAAAGGGGGGAACGACTCCCCACCCACTTTATTAAAGGGGGTCGCCATGAGCTTGTCGAATGGCGGGGGGGTTAAGTAAAGTGGTCTGACCACACTTTGGGGCTTCGGACACGGCAAGGGGTATTGTTGGCGTTATTGTCTGGAAAGTTGACACCTAAAGCAAGTAAACGCTGATACATGCTGGTGCTCATGGCTTTTTTAGTCGATACCAGTCGATAGTCCACCTCATCACTATTGTTGTTCAGGGCTACGGATTGTGCTTGTGTGTATTCTGCCAAACTTGCAGGGCTCACAAACAACGCACACAGAACCGATAAAATCAGTGCGTTTGCTTTTTGGCGTGTTGGTACTAACAAATGTTTCATTCAATGCAGTCCTTTATTTGAATGACTTAATCATACAACGAACTTTACCAATGCGCAGGTTTTCGAGCAGCTTTTTTCTTTGTCGGTACTATCTCAGGTAATTGCGCTGCTAGAAGTTCATCACTGCGCAAATAGTATCGTGTCCAGTCTGCCAGTTTGATTAGTTCGGCATTGGCTCTACGGTGTATTTTCGCGGTTGGTTCTGGCAAGGGTGCCATTAATCTAATCGCACAATCAGAAAAGTCATCTCGGATGTCGGGTCTCGACTGATTAATCAAAGTAGTTTTAAATAGCACGGATATAGCGCA
>DYST01000033.1:0-13140 GCA_020726325.1 Thiomicrospira cyclica
TTAAAGAAGCGAAAGTGTCAGCGTTGTTGGATGAAATCGAAACCCTACTGGCGGATAATAGTGGGTTGAATAAAGCCTTTAACCCGCTCGGCTCACCAATCAATGAAGCAGGTTTGTATGAGTTACCTGATGGGTGGGGATGGATAACGTTAGATGATGTGACGGTAGATACTGCTAACCTTTCTCCTGAAAAAAAACCAGAAACTTTATGGACTTATATTGATATTTCAGCAATTGATAAAGATAAGTTTGCGATTGTTGAACCTAAACAAATTTTAGGAAAAGATGCACCATCACGAGCAAAAAAACAAATTCAACAAGGTGATGTTCTATTTGCTACAACAAGACCTAATCTCAAAAATATAGCTATTTTCGAGTTGAGTGTCCCTAATCCTGTTGCTTCAACAGGGTTTTGTGTTCTAAGACCTGCTGAAAGGATAGTAGGGAAGTTCTTGTTTTACTTTGTTACTACTGATTTTGTGCAACAGCAAATAGAGCCTTTTATTTCTGGTGCATCTTATCCAGCAGTTACGGATAAAAATCTTAAAAGGGTTGCAATACCTCTCCCACCTCTAGCCGAACAAACCCGAATCGTCGAAAAGCTCGATGCCTTCAACGACAAAACCACCCAACTCAAAACCGAACTCACCGCTAAAATCGGCATGTTGAACCAACTCAAAGCGTCTGTATTAGATGGGGCGTTTAGGGGCGAGGTGTGATGAATCAAGAAGCTCTAACCCAACGCCTTTTAAGCCTCATCACAGAATGGGAAAATGAAGTTATTGAATTTAAGCAGGCAGGCACAGATTACAAAACCGATAAAATCGGTGAGTATTTTTCTGCGCTGGCAAATGAGGCGAATATTCGTGGTGTTGAGTGTGCGTGGCTTGTTTTTGGCGTGGACAATAAAACGCGACAAGTACAAGGAACAGATTACCGATCTAATCCCGAACAGTTGCAAAGCACCAAACAGCAAATAAGAGAAAACACCGAGCCAAGCGTGACTTTTCGGAATATTCATGAATTGCACACCGAGCAAGGGCGAGTGATTTTATTTGAAGTACCTGCCGCACCACGCGGAATGCCAATTGCATGGAAAGGTCACTACTATGCACGAGCAGGCGAAAGCCTGTCGCATTTGGGATTGGATAAACAAGACGAAATCAGAGCGCAAACACTACAAACCGATTGGACAACGCAAGTGGTGGTTAGTGCCAGCGTGGCAGATTTGGACGAGCAGGCTCTGGCGAAAGCCAAACAGTTATTTGCACAAAAACATGCTAATCGTGTGTCTGCCGAAGATGTTATGGCATGGGATAGCATGACCTTCTTGGCGCGTGCGAAATTGGTTCAACAAGGAAAATTGACACGCGCGGCTTTGTTGCTATTGGGTAAAGCCGAATCAGCCTATTTACTTTCACCTCATCCAGCACAACTCACACAGATAGATTAGTGTTCGAAAGCGAAGGGGCTTTTTACGATGGTCAGCCCGATGATTATATTTTCGGTGCAAGAACGCCACGTCGTTATCGAAATGCGCAATTGGTGCAAGCAATGGTAGAGCTCAATATGATTGATAGTATGGGCTACGGTATTCACCAAATGAATCAACAGCAAGCAAAGCGTTTTTTCCCTCTGCCCGACTACGATTTAACAGAAACAGGCGTTGTCAAAATGGTCATTTATGGGGCAGTTGTGGACGAAGCTTATAGCCGAGTCTTAATGCAAAAAACGGATTTGCCTTTTGTGGATATTATTGCGCTTGACCATGTACAAAAGGGCATCAACTCATTAATTACCAAAATGAGGCGCTCTGGTTTAATTGAAAATGAGGGTTCAGACAAAAAATCAGTCTGGAAAATTACAAAGTAAAATTTGTAAAAGTGCAGAGTAAATGAAAAGCACTCAATAGCGGAGAAGCGAAAAGATGCACATTACCCAGTTTCGTATGACCAACATTGGTCGATTTAAGATGCTTGAAGTGCCTGTCAATCAGCATCCAAATTTGACCAAGTGTCAGCGTTGAAATTTGACCACCCCAGAACCTAAAAACTCGTTTATTAATTTACGTATTTTTTCTCCTGTGTTTAAATAGGTCAACGGCGTTGTAGAATCTCACCCGCTTACCCGCATGGATGGTGGCGACACCTAATATAGAGACCCCCAGAGTCAAGACAAAAAATCTTACGAGTTTAAGATGGTCTCCTTTTTGTTAAGCTACAGGCTTACATCAGGCAATGCTGCTAACCAAGCAACAACCGCATCCAATTCCTCGCTGATAATCGAATGTGCCATCGGATAGCTGTGCAAACTCACCCACTGCATACCCATTGCCAGCAGACGCGTATATGCACGCTCTGCCGCAGCTAAAGGTACAACCGTGTCCATACTACCGTGACCTAACCAGACAGGCAGATTCGACCGATTTTCGGGCAAAGGCAATAAGACTTCATGCGCTGGTAACCAAGTCGATAAGCCAACCACAGCCCCCAGCTGCACCGAAGCCGACAAGGCAGCATGGAGTGCGACCACACCACCCTGCGAAAAGCCGAGCAAGACAATCTCAGCAGGATTAACTCCTAAAGAAACTTGTTCCTCAATGCGTTGAATGACCCATGCAGCACTCTGCTCAATGCCTTGTGCGTCAACAGGGTCGGTGGGAGAAAAGCCTAAAATATCGAACCACGCTGGCATTTTCATGCCGCCATTAACACTAATGGGCAAAATGGGCGCGTTGGGAAATAACCAAGGCACAGCATCCATACTCATCATCTCTTGTAACGGCATTAAATCATCACCATCAGCACCCAAACCATGTAGTGCGATAACACAACTTACTTTCATACTGTTTCCTGCTTTTCTAGCGCATGCTCCAGTCGGGCAACCAGTGTTTTTAAAATTTGAATACGCGCAAAATGCTTATCCTCTCCCACAATCAATGTCCAAGGGGCAAAATGGGTACTGGTACGCTCGATCATATCGGCAACGGCTTGCTCATATAAGGGACGTTTTTCGCGATTACGCCAATCGTCATCCGTTAGCTTAAACTGCTTCCACGGAATATTGGCACGCTCATTAAAGCGACGCAACTGCTCATCAGGGCTAATGTTTAACCAGAACTTAGTCACCAAAGTACCATGCGCTGCCAACTGTTCTTCAAAATCACTGATCTCTGCAAAAGCACGCATCCAAGCCGACTCAGAAGCAAAACCCTCGACCCGTTCAACCAAAACTCGACCATACCAAGAGCGATCAAAAATAGCGACCCTACCCGCACGCGGCAAACGTCGCCAAAAACGCCATAAATAATGATGCGCTAACTCTTCATCGCTGGGCGCAGCAATCGGATGTACAGAAAACTGTCGCGCATCCAAGGCTTGCGTAACACGACGAATGCCACTGCCCTTGCCAGCAGCATCCCAGCCTTCAAAGACAATCACATTGGTCATGCCAACAGTTTGAGCCTTTTGCATCAACAAGCCCAAACGTGCCTGCAATTGCGCCAATTGTTTTTTATAATCGGCAGAGTTAAGGCTTTGCGTCAAATCGAGAGCAGCCAGCAACGGATGCGCACTCGGTACTGATGTGGCGTTTGAGGCAACATCCTGTGTTGACAATAACCGTGTTGCCGCTTCGGCATGACGCTTATCGGCATAGTGCGCACGCGCCAACTGCTTTTCTAGCGCATCGGCTAATGCCTCGCCGACTGTAATGCTGCGGTAATTTTCATCCTCGCCTTCAACAATCAGCCAAGGCGCTTGCCCCGTCCCTGTTTTATGCAATGCCGTTTCTGCTGCACGGATAAAATCATCATAATGATTATAGTTTTCCCAGTCCTGATCGGTAACACGCCATGCCGTTAGTGGGTTTTTTTCGAGCTGATTCATCTGCTTTTTTTGCGCTTTTTTATCTAAGTGCATCCAAAACTTGAGCACAAGCGTGCCATCATCTGCTAAGGCGCGTTCAAAACTAGAAATTCGCATCAAAGCAGTCTGATAACTTGCATCATCACTGCGATCATAAACACGGTCTAACAACGGCTTAGAGTACCAAGAGCTGAGAAAAAGCCCCATACGCCCCTTAGCAGGTAAATCACGCCAATAATGCCAAAAAGCGGGACGCTGACGGGTTTCTTCTGTTGGCTCACCGTAGGCATGAGTATCTAACCAACGCGGATCCATCCACTCGTTCAACTGATTAATCATCTCTGATTTACCCGCGCCATTCACCCCAGCAAAAACCACCACCACTGAAAATTTCGCTGACTGTAATTGGAACTGCAATGCCAGCAAACGTTCACGTAGTGCTTTTTCGCGCTCTTTATAAACTTTATCGGACAACTTCATGCCCAGCTGTGCAACTTCAAACACAATCAACTACTCTTTAGGATTTTCATAAAAAACATACTCTGACGTATATTCACCAACTTCAAAATAAACCTTCTTCTCGCCAGTATCCTGATGATAATTTAGGTTTTCATCAATCACACCATATGCAAAACGATAAGGACGCGGCTGCTTATCGTTAGTACCATATGCTGTTGATAATTTATCGACATGAATAAAACGTTTTACAATTTGTCCACCAGAATAAATCTCAACGACGCCATTGGTACCCGTCCAGTTTTGAATACTGCGTCCAATTTGGTTTTGTGATTCTTGCGTACAAGCACTTAATAATAAACCCATTACAGAAACGATAATACCGATCCTAACCATAGCACCACTCCAAGCCAAACATTACTTTTGAAAACGATAAAAGCCGCAGCTCTATCTTCGAATCGAACAAACCAAAGTTGCCATCCAAAATGCAGTGCAATGGATAACAACCCCAGCCACCACGTTAATCCTAACTCAAATGACACACCCAGTTGCCACAAGCAGAACAACATCAACAACATCAACATTGCCACAATCGGGCGCAGATAACGCCCGAATAAAATCGCTGTCGATTTAATCCCTACTGTGATGTCATCATCACGGTCAACTAAGGCATACCACGTATCATAAATAAGTGCCCACATAACGGTAGCAACAAATAACCACCAACCACCACTCGGCATTTCGCCCAATACGGCAACAAACGCCATCGGGATTGCCCATGCAAACGCCAAGCCTAAAAATAATTGCGGGTAATAAGTCCATCTTTTAGTAAAAGGATAGAGCGTTGCCAAAAAAACCGCCCCCACCGACCATAACAAAACCTCTGAACCTAGCGTTAATACCAGTAGACCGCCAAAAACAACCAAGGCAACGAATAAGCGCAAAGCGGCTTTTTCCGTTACCTCGCCACACGCCAGTGGACGGTTGCAGGTACGTGCCACAGCACCATCCCAATGACGGTCAGCATAATCATTAATAACACAACCCGCCGAGCGCATGACAAACGCCCCTGCAATAAAGACAAACAATTCCCATAAGGGTGGTATACCATGGGCAGCTAACCATAAAGCAGCCAAGGCAGGGAGTAATACCAAATAAGTTCCGACGGGTTTGTCCAGACGCATCAGGCGCAAGTAAGGAGAAAGCGAGCTCATCTGCTGGTATCTCTCTGCCGCCACCATTCGCCTAAAATTAACGCAGTGGCAACGCTCACATTTAACGACTCTACCACACCAGTACCGACAATCTTGACAGGAATATCGCCCATTGCAGCAACTTTTTTCGATACACCGCTTTGCTCTTCACCAAAAACAATCACAACTTTATTGGGTAATTTGGTGTGATACAAGTCAGTGCCGCGATGACTTGACGTTGTCACTAATGCATAGCCTGCTTTGCGAAATACCGATAAAGCTTGTGCAAAATCAATTGCTGCAATCGGGTAGAGCACCTCAGCCCCACCTTCGGCAACACGAGCAGCAGAACCAGAAAAGAGCATATCAGGTTCGGGTAAAATAATACCTTTAACACCAAAATGTGCTGCCGAGCGCATCATTGCGCCCAGATTATGCGGATTACCAATGTTTTCTAAAGCTAAGACACAATCCCGCTCAACATCCGCCATGCCTTTGAGATAATCTTGTACTGATAAAATCGGTGGTTTACGCACAGTAATACTCACACCGCCATGATGTTGACTGCCAGTAATCCGTTCTAACTCATCGTCATCGACAACCTTATAGGCTTTACGTTCAGAAGCTAAAGCACGCATGGCATCGCTAAAACGCGGTGCAGTTTCGGCGGTAAAAAATGCTTTAATCACATCGTCAAAACGATTAAAAAAAGCAGCACGACAGGCATTTTCACCATAAATAATGGCTTCTTGATGACGTTGTTCACGCAGTTGATGCGCTAAGGGACGTTTGTTAACCATGTTAATACAACCATCGTAAAAGTTACAACGTCAGAGGGTGTTGTAATCGTTGATAATCCAGCATTATAAGCGGTTTTACTGTTGGTGAATTAAAATTCCAACTTTGCTGTCAGTCGTGCATTGCGTCCCATGCTCGTGGCATAGCCTTTGTAGGTATCCAGAAAGTCATAATAAGCGGTATCGAATAGGTTATCGATATTAGCCATTAGCGTGAGTTGCTGTTGTGCGCTGACTTTATAATGGGTGCGATAAGCCACATCCCACACGGCGTAAGCATCTGTTGATGCTGTGCCTGTCGATAGGCTATCGTATTGCGAGAAAGGTTCATATGGTGTCACTGCCGACTTTCGATCCACCAAACGTGCGCCGAGGCTAACACGATTTTCCTGCCAACTTCCGAGATTACCCAGCGTGTAATGCGCTTTTAAGCGCAGATGATTGGCAGGCATTAGGCTGAGGGTGCGATGGTTTTTCATATCCTCACCTTCAATGACTTCCAAGCCACTTTCGAGCGTCAGCTGTTGCGTCACATCCCAAGTTCCTGATACTTCCAAGCCACGAATGATGGCATCGGTTTGGGCATTGCTCATTTCCGTCAACGCGCCTGCCGAGCCTGCGGCGACCACCGCGCCTGCACTGTTACGATAGCGCCCCGTATTCATCAAATAAATATAATTATCGACCCAGTTTTGATAAACCGTGGCGTTCAGTGTGGTGACATCGCCCATAAAGCGCAACGACACATCAGTATTAAGCGACGTTTCTGCTTTGAGGTCGGGATTGCCCAACTGGAATGCCTGCACGCCACCGTGAATGCCGCCCGCATAACGCTCAAAAATGCTCGGTGCTCTAAAGCCTGTACCGATATTGGTAGCCAGATTCCATTGCGGTGTCAGCGCGTAAACCATACCCAAAGAGGCACTGCTATTTTCCAGCGACTTTTCGTTGTTGGTGGCATCGAAAATGCCCGTATTCACGAAGTAACTGTTACCCGCTAGCGGTGCTTTCATTTGTTGCCAATCGTGGCGCAAGCCCATATTCCATGTCCAGCGTCCCACTTTGGCTTCTTCAAACAGATAGATCGCTTGACCGTTCTCGCTGGCATTGGGTGCCAGCTTGCCAGCCAATAAATCTTGCTGCTTGTCCATCCACTCCACACCCAGCTCGCCTTTAAATAACCCGATTTGCGGATGCTGTAGCCCGAGTTTTAACTCATCACGTTGCACCAAAATATCCAGATAATTGGGTGATACTGTACTACTGCTTAGCTGACTGTAAGTGCCGCCTGTAATGGCTTGACGCTGATAACGCGTGTGCATATAGCGGGGTTTTAGTGCCCAACCCTGAGCCAAATTGATCTGCCCCGATAATTGATATTCATCATTGGTCAGCAATTGCCCCGTTGGTTGTGCCAAATATACGCTATTGGCATTGGCAGCCACCGCGCCCAAAAAGTTTTGTTGCGATTCATAGCGCGATGCCCGTAATTCAATCTTACCCCAGTCGCCACGATAACCCGCACCGATATTCCCCGCGCGGTTTTCGAAGTTGGTATAAGGCAAATCACCACTGAACAGCGGCAGATTACTCGCAGCACTACTCGGCTTTGGTCCTGTTGCTTCTCGGTGTTTTGGCGTCGTCATATTATCGGCTGTGCGCTGACTGATACCACCCGTCATACCAAAATTACCCGCCGCGACACCGCCTTTTACGCCTAATAAGACTTCACCATTATTACTGGCAAAACCACTCACCGCTTCGTTTTTTGGCTGCTTATCGCCATATGGAATCGGTGCAGAGATCACATTCACCACACCGCCCATGGCTTCAGAGCCATAAAGCACCCCTTGCGCACCGCGCACCACTTCGACCTTATCGGCTAAAAAAGGTTCAATGGTTGGGTTGTGACGTGTGCCATATGCTTGGCTATCGGTCGCTAAGCCATTCGATAAGATTTTGACCCGCTCGCCAGACATGCCCCGAATGATAGGCTTACCCGCCTGTGAACCCGTACCCAAATTATTGACACCAGGAATATCGGCAAGCAATGCGCCTAAAGAGCCACTGTCTTTCGCCAGTTTTTGCTCGCCTGCGATTTGGTCAACCTGCGTGGGGCTATCGAATGCGCTCATATCGCCCAACGGGCTAGCAGAGATAACAACAGGATTAAGTTGTGTTTCAGCCGATACGGCTGAATGCGCCAACAGCAAAGCAATCGCCACCGATAAGGGCCGCGTTTTTAGAATAAACATCATGATTTTCCTAACAAGTTCAAAATACAAGAAACGGCTGCTGTTCATGCAGCAGCACACATCAATTATGGCTGCAACACATTAGGCAATCGGTGGCGCACGGGAAAAGAAACGATGAATAACCTTGATGAAAACCGCTGGGTACGCCGTAACGCTCATTGCCTGCCAATCGTGAGCAGGCAAAACGAGCGTCAGCGACTTCGATAGGGAAGTCGGTTGTCCCAAGTCATCTACAAGATCACACACTTGGGTGTGTTCATGAAAGGCATGGACACTATCGTGCCACAGCCCTAGCGTCTGCGCACTCAGTAACAACCACAAAGCAAGCAACACAACACCCCAGCGGTGCGCTGGCCGATGTAAGTGTGCAATGGTTTGTGGCATTAAGCGCATTGGTATTCGATATGAATGAAAATGAATTCAATTATATCGGAAATCATCGTATTAAAGTCTCGTTTTTATCAAATGATAATGATTGACATTAACTCCATATCCCTTTACAATTGTTAATGATTATCAAAACCAAATGCGAATAAGTTTGCGCCACTATGATTGCATAGCCTAAGGAGAAAACAGTGAAATCTATCATTAAACCGCAGCTCACACCGATAGCCATGGCGGTATTGCTGACGCTATCTGAGCAAAGTGCAGCACAAGATGCGATCCAAACCATGCAAGCCGTTGAAGTGAAAGGTTCAAACCAGTCTAGCAACGACAAAATTGCTAAAAAGCTATTACCCATTAGTGAAGAAGTAGCGCGGACTGAACAAATTGGACGGGTCGAAATCGCCAAAACAGGCGCGATGAATATTTTAGAAGCCGTCTCCCATCGTGTCGGTATCGATGTGCAAAATGAATGCTCGATTTGTAATGCAAAAAATATCAGCCTGAATAATTTACCAGGACGCTTTACTACCATCATGATTGATGGTATTCCTATTTACTCTGCAGCTTCTGCTGTTTATGGCTTAGAAGGGATTCCAGTTAACAGTCTTGAGCGCATTGAGATTGCACGTGGTGCGGGCATGAGTCTCATTGCCCCCGAAGCCATTGCTGGTAGCGTCAATTTAGTTACCAAAAAAATCACCAAAGATGAAGGTGCAGTACGTGCAGAGCTAGGCGAGGACGGTAGCCGAAAACTCGACTACTTCCAAGGCTGGGTTGGGAAACAAAAGGGGCAGTATTTAAGCATCAATGGGCAATTACGAAACCACGACGCCGTCGATAGCAATGGTAATGGTGTCAGTGAAATGGCGGCTTATAACCGACAACTCGTCGGTATCGGGGCTGGCTTGGGCAGTATTGCAGGTTGGGATACCCGTGTGCGCATCGATCATGTCAATGAAAAACGTACAGGCGGTGTTGGTACTCAGTCAACGAATTTCGGGCATATTAAAGGCAGCACAACAGGCAATCCTTTTAATTGGCAAAAAGGCGGTTCATCTTATGCGGGTGGTTGGCTTAACCCAACCACAGGCGAACAGATTGATTACAACGGCGGCCTAGCAAGCATGTCCGAACTGATTGACACCAAGCGCACCCAAGGCACGCTTATTGCCGAAAAAACACAAGGAAAAGACAGTTACCGTATGGCGGCAGCCTTAGCCGAGCATAAACAAGATAGTTTTTATGAAGGACATACTTATAATGCCATTCAAACGCAATCTTATTTAGAAGGGCGCTGGAAACACTTGTTACAAGATAGTGCCATTAGTACAGGTGTTGCCTACAAAACAGAAAATCATCGCTCGACTGGCATGGATTCAAACGGTGTTGATAACTCAGGCATTGATAATTACAACTATCGTGTTCCTAGCGTCTTCGCTCAATACGATATGCTTGCTTTAAATGGTGACTTAGAAATCAACCTATCGGCACGTCACGATGATCATAGTGTGTTCGGTGGTATTACTAGCCCTAGAATGCTGATGGCATACACCCATAATCCCGACTGGACATCGCGTTTTGCCTTGGGTAAGGGCTATCGCGCACCAACAACATTTTATGAACAAGATCATGGTATTTTGGATACCACCAGAATTGTTAAATCATCAAACTTAACTTATGAAACAGCCTACAATGCCGCTTATAACCTGACGCTGCAAAATGACCGCACGACTTGGTCAAGTGGCATTACATGGACACAAATTGACAATATGGCTAAAATCGACTCTGGGGCAACAGATGATTTAGATAATTCTGTTACCGCTTTGAGTAATGCCAGTAAACCTGTCACTTTTACAACCCTAGACACCAGTATTCGTTATATGATGTCGCCGATTCTGCATATCAGTGGCGGATTAGAATATACCCAGTATGGCTTTGAGCAGTCGGAAGAGCCGCTTGCCTTTGCGCGCCCAGAGTTGCGTGCCTTCTTAGGTGCAGATGTTGATTCTGGCCCTTGGGAATGGCGCACACGTGCCACTTGGACTGGCGAAATGGACTTAGCTCGTTTTGGTAATTATGCAGATAACCAACGCTACAACCTAGATGGCACGCCTAAGCTGAACAAAAGCCCAAGTTATTGGATGGTCGATACACGCTTAGGATACAACGTGGATAAAGCGTGGAAAGTCTATGCTGGCGTTAATAACCTGCTCGATGAAGTCCAAACCAAAAAAGAGTCGCCTTTATGGTTGGATAAAGAGGGCGCAATCGACGTTACTCATTTGTGGGGTTTAACACATGGTCGTCATGTATTTGTCGGTACAGAGTATAAGTTTTGATGCTTAAACTGAGTATTTTATTATTAACAATTATATGGGGCTGGTGTTTACCAGCCCTTGCTGTTTCTTTTGAGCTGCTGGATCGCCAAGATCAGTTTCAATCTTCAGAGCAATGGCAAGGCAAGACTACATTTGTGTTTGTCTGGAAAAGTGACTGCCCCGCATGTCAGCAAGAACTTCCCGATATTGTGCGTTTTGCACAGACTTTACCAACAGCAAATTTGATTGTCGTAACGGTTGATAGTTGGCATGATAGTTTGATAAAGCTTGCGGTATTACCCAATAACGTAACGATATTGCGTAGCGTGAATGCTGAAACCTTATTGCGGCGGTTTGGTAATAAAACGGGAGCTGTTCCATACAGCGTTTTGTTATCGCCACAACATGCGTTGCAGCAAAAGCATTTAGGTACAATAACGCTAGCACAGATGCAAGATTGGCTCGTACACGACTAGCATTGTTACGTGGCAAGTCGGTGCTGTAGTTGTCAGCAAGACATGAAAACAATCGTATTTAAGTTAAAAAAATCAGCAATTTAGTTTTGAATTTGCAAGGACTGCCCGATTTCGTCCCGTTGTTTTAGCTTGATATAGTGCCGCATCAGCAAGTCCATAAAGATGATCGAGATCAGGTTCGATAGGACGATTGCAAACTGTACCATCAAACAAAGATAAGCCTAGGGATGCCGTTAACACGGGCATGACACAGCTTGCAGGATGTGGAATCGCGCACATTTGTATCGCAGTCAAAATATGTTCCGCTAAAATTAGAGCCTCTTGTGCCGTTTGAACAAGCGATAAAACAGCCATCTCTTCACCACCCATACGGAAAACCAAATCACTGCCGCGACGACAGTTTTCTTGTAATACCTGCGCAATACGAATAAGCGCATTATCTCCCGCCTGATGCCCTTGTGTATCATTGTATTCTTTGAACTTATCAACATCTAACAGGATGAATAATAATATCTGCTGATTACGTGCCGCCTGCCGCCATAGTTTTGGTGCTTCATTCATATAATGACGACGATTGAATAATCCTGTCATTGGATCAACCACACTCAACCGCTCTAGCTCTTGTGTACGTTTAGTGACTAAATCTTCTAAATTATGCGTATGTGCTTCCAAGGTCGATGCTTGCTCTTTTAATTCGTTGGCTTGTTGTTGCAATTGAACTAACTGCCTCTCAATTGTTTCTGCCATCTGATTAATACCCATGCTAAGTTGGTGTATTTCCAAATTATGGCTTGTATTTTGGGGTACTCGCATCATCCATTGACCACGACCTAAGGCTGCCACGATTACGACGAGCTCATGAATTGGCTTAACAAATCGCCTAGTTACTAAGAGGCTAACCCAAACAATAACCACTAATACCAACGTACTGACAGCAATTAAAATGTGACGTTGAGCGATAACAGGCGCGAGTATCTCACTCATATCCTGCTTAACAACCAAACCAATTTGTAATATGGGCAAATTGACCCAACCAGCTAATACATGCTGATTACGATAGTCAAGACCATCACTACCACCCTCTTCACCACGAACAGCACGATTGGCTGGAACATTATGATTCAGATCGAGCTGAATATTATCTTGCACAGCATACTTGTTAAAACGCAAAGGAGCAGCAACAACAAGCCGACCCTGTTCATCTTGCTGCGATAGCACAATTTCACCCGTTGCACTTAACCCCAACTGACTACTGGTTATGCTAGCTAACCAATCATCATTTAACTTCACCAACATCACACCCACCCACTTACCATTGACATCCCATATGGGCGTTGCAACAAAGGAAGCGCGACGCTTTGATGGTTCATACCAACGATAAGGCGTAATAAT
>DYST01000033.1:13240-21016 GCA_020726325.1 Thiomicrospira cyclica
CAACAAAGGAAGCGCGACGCTTTGATGGTTCATACCAACGATAAGGCGTAATAATCGTTGTCATTAAGGCTTTTACTTGTTCGAAAGCAATACCCGATGGTGTGTCGCGCCATATCGCAGAAGTAAGATCAGCGCCCATATCTGACTCGTTCATCTGCGTAAAGATAACCTTACCTGCAGCATTGACCAATAACATGTCGTAGTGACCATTCAAATCCATAAAACGACGCGAAAATTCAGCAACAATGTGAGTTTGATTGCTATCTGTTGCATTCACTAAAAGTCTCGTGATGGAAGGTAAGGTCGCCGCTTGCTCTACTTGTTTTTTAACGGCTAAAATCCGCTCATTGAGTAGTCGCCCTTTTTCGCGAGCCATTACATACAGCTGACTCTGCTTTTCAGACACTAAAGACTGCTCTAAATGCCATTGCAGACCTACTGCCAAAAAAACTAACGGTAATAAACCAACCAATAAAAACCAACCGAGCAATTGCTGACGCATGCTGATTAAGGAGCCTGCCATGTTCCACCCCACTGTTGGTATAAACTTTGTTCCATGTTCTCCCACGCCTCTGGTGTATGTCCCCTTGGCCAAGGATCTGGCGCAACAGAACCATGAGATTGCCAAATAATCTCAAAATTACCATCAGACTTTGCCTTGCCCACAAATGCAGGCTGCCATAAATGACGATTTTCAATATCAATCGATACCGCCCCCGTTGCACTGGGATAAGACATGCCAAGCACATTGACACTAATGATATTCGCATCTAAAACACCAGACAAATTAACCGCATTTGCCCACAGATGAACACCGTCCCAAGCTGCTTTCATCGGGTGCGTAATGGCAGCATCGGGTACTTTGGCTTGTATACTGCGAATAAACGCTTCATTTTCTGCGCCGTTAATCGACTGAAAATAACCCCAGCTGGCATAATGATTGTGAAGCACATCTCTTCCTAAGAGCATAATGAGTTGTCGCAGCTCTGAGTCACTTAAACTTAAAGACATGATTGGCGTTTGGCTATTGCCCTCAAGTAAGGCTTTGAATAGGGCAAAATTGGTATCACCATTGACGGTATTCAAAATATAATCTGGTTGGCAACGCTTAACGATTTTATTCAACGAATCAACATCCTGACTTCCTAACGGAAAATAGATTTCATCACAGACACTTGCACCTAAGCTCATTAATACAGGACGCGCAATTGCGTTTGCCATGCGCGGATAGATATAGTCAGAACCAACCAATAAAACTTTTTTACCAAAGTGCTCGCTCATATAGGTTAGTGCAGGATAAATCTGCTGATTAGGAGCCATACCAGTATAAATAACATGGGGCGATTGCTCAATTCCTTCATACTGCACAGGATAAAATAACAACCCTTTGTGCTCGGCTAAGACAGGTAACATTGCCTTACGCGATGCCGATGTCCAGCCGCCGAAAATAACCTCAACCCGATTATTAACCAATAACTGCTCTGCTGCTTGCGCAAATACCTTTTCATCCGAAGCACCATCGACGACGATTGCTTTTAGGGGGCGACCTAACACGCCACCATGAGCATTAATATCATCAATAGCTGCTAAGGTCGCTTGTAATACGCTTTGTTCACTCATTGCCATTGTGCCTGTTTGTGAGTGCAATACACCGACAAAAACAGGTTTGGGCTTCAACCAAACAGAAATACCAACGCCTAAAACGGATAATAACAAGGTCAGGGCGATGACACGCAGAAAAAGCTTATCGTCCAAGTGCAGACTCCTCACCATTGAGTAAGCGCTGAATATTCGACTTATGTCGCCAAATTAAGATTAAACTCATCGCCGCCACACCCAAAGCCCAAACCAAAGAACCCGACCAATACCACGTAAAGACAGGGGCTAATGCCATTGCAACCAATGCCGCTAAAGAAGAAACTTTCAGACCTTTAGCAATAAACAACCAAACCGCTGCACTCAATGCGCCAATCACAGGATGTAAGCCAAACAACACCCCTAACTCAGTCGCAACACCCTTGCCACCTGCAAAACCAAAAAATACAGGCCACAAATGCCCAACAAAAGCAGCGATACCAATCGCAATAACCGTGCTCGCATCTAAGCCAAACCAAAGCGCCAAAGCAACGGGAAGATAACCCTTAAGCATATCGCCAACCAGCGTTAAGGCTGCTGCTTTTTTGCCACCGATACGTAAGACATTGGTTGCACCAGGATTGCCCGACCCCTCCGATCTTGGGTCTGGCAGTCCCATTAAACGACAGACAATAATCGCACTAGAAACAGAGCCTAAAGTGTATGCCAACACAACCCACATCACTGCCATTAAATCCACACTTCATCTCCCGATTACATAACTTATTTCGTGTTGTGCTATGCTAACCTAAATAACCCCTAAACCCCAAGAATAACCTCATTATGATAGACCAAATTTTTTTACAACAGCTCATCATTCCTGCCCGCATTGGCGTGTTAGCGCACGAAAAAGCATCAGCACAAAATATCAGCCTTGATATTACCCTCAATATTGATACACGCACAGCAGCAAGCAGTGATTGCTTAGCCGACACCCTAGACTATGCCGCCTTGGCGCAAGACATCGCAGCACATTGCCTGAGTCAACATGTTGAGTTGGTAGAAACCCTAGCACAGCAAATTGCCGATATCTGCTTACGTGATCAGCGCGTTAGCCGCGTTTCACTCACGCTAGCAAAGCCAGAAGCACTCGCCAATGCCGCCAGTGTTGGTGTACGAATCACAAGGGAGCAACATCATGACGCAATCTAATCCAAATGAAATGCCAGAAACAACCACCACAAAAAAGCCACGTCCGCGCTGGTTGCGCTGGGCAATCGAAATTGCCCTAGTGCTCGTGATTATTATCGCCATTCGCGCTTGGCAACATCAAGAATTGATGACAGGACAAGCACCCTTACTTGCTGGAACAAGTGTGGCAGAAACACCGCTCAAGCTCAGTGATTTTAAGGGTCAACCCGTATTAATTCACTTTTTCGCGCCTTGGTGTCCTGTTTGTCATGCCATGCATGGCAATATTGACACAATCAGCAGTTATTATCCTGTTATCTTAGTTGCCAGCAGTACAGAACCAGAAGATTTAAGCAAATGGTTAACAAAACATCCCGATGATAATATTCAGCGCATGCTACTCGACCGTGATGGACAATGGCTCGCTGCTTTTGGTAGCAAAGCACTGCCAACGGATGTTTTTATCGATGCTCAGGGTAATATCAGCAGTACCGAACTGGGTTATACCAGCACCATTGGTTTATGGTTTCGTTTGTGGATGAATCAGTAAGCACAATAGCTGGCATAAAATATGCTTAGCTCAATTTAAACGAAATACAATATTACCGTTATCGGGAGAGTTAACGCATGAAGGCACTTACGCATTGGTGGCAACGCCTACAGATGCAAAATCGTTTACAAATTATGACACAGTTTTTTGTGGCGATGATGACGCTATCGGCACAGTTCATGATTACCTATTATGTTGAAGATCTTGTCTATTCGGCACAAGAACAACGTGCGCAAGAAATTGTGGACACCACTTTTATTGCCAGTCAAAGTATTCTAACTAATAACACTATGCTCTCACAACAGGAGCTGACCCGTTATCTTGAGCGCATTCAACAGATTAAGGATGTGAAACAAATCAGTTTTCTATCGGCACAACAAGCAGATAAGCTGGAAGATATTGATCAAAAAGCACTTACTATCTCAGCTGCTGTTCTCGAGCACAACATGGATGAAAAAGGACAAGCACAACTACGCATTTCTAGTCCAATTACAAGTCAAAATGAGACCACCATCATCCGGCTCAGTCTTGACACCAGCGATCAAGAACAACAAATGACCTTGTTCAGTGCCATTATGTGGCTGATGCAGTTTATGTTTCAGGGTGTTCTATTTTTAGTCATTCGTTCAATTGCACAAAGTATCAGTCAGCCAGTGGTGCGCTTGCAGCAGTCGATGACGCGCATGGAAAGTGATAGTAATCTCACGCATCCTGTACCATATGGCACACATCAAGACGAAGTGTATAACATGAGCAAAGCCTTTAATGCACTGATTACGCGTCTACAACAAACGCTCAAACGCATTAATCAGGGAAGTGAGGAAGTGAGCGGTGCTGCATCGCAACTCACGGCAACAGCACACAATATTCTGAGTGCCGCGCAACGTCAGCACCAGCGTACCGATCAGGTCGCGCAATCGGTTAGAACCATTCGTAGTAATGTCGGTGATGTGAATGCTCGTGTACAACAGGCCTCCGATATTTCACAAGAGGCATGGAATGTTGCTGATCAAGGTTCGGCGGTGGTGCGTCAAGCATCGGATAATAGCGAACATCTCGCGCTAGAAGTATCACAAATGGCGGATGTGATTGCTAAATTAGGGCAAGAGTCCGAACACGTCAGTGGCATTGTCAGCACCATTCGCGATATTGCCGAACAAACAAACTTACTCGCGCTCAATGCGGCAATCGAAGCCGCTCGTGCAGGCGAACAAGGTCGCGGCTTTGCTGTTGTTGCCGATGAAGTGCGTACTTTATCGGTTCGTACCAGTCAGGCGACACGCGAAATCAGTCAAGTGATTCATACCATTGGTCACGAAACAGAGGCAGCCGTTGCCCGTATGCGCACAACGGTTAGTCAAGTGCAGCTGGGTGTTGAGTATAGTCATAAAGCGGCAGAATCACTCAGTCTCATTCGAGATGCGTCAACGCGCACCTCGGAGCGTATCCAAGAAATTGCGATGGCAATGAAAAATCAACTCGAAGAAGCTGATCGCATTGCCAGCGAAGTGAACGACATCGCACGCATGACAGAAGAAAGTAGTACAGCCATGCGGCAAACACTGGATGCCAGTGAACATTTACAATCCTTAGCAGAAGGCTTAGATAAGCAAGTGCATCAGTTTAAGGTGTAAGATCATTGACATATAAGGTTTCTATTTTGCTAAACCCATGCCTGCCGATGCGTGTCTGGCATGGATACAAACTCGTCAGTTAAGCAGCGAGGCATAACGCAAGATACCTGCGCAGTAGGTTTTAAGTTAAATCCGAGCCACACCCGAATCGACTGCCGCCTGACGCACCGCTTGCGATACACGCGCACGTAAGCGACCATCGTTGGCTTTGGGCAGAATATAATCGCTACCAAAACTGAGGCTGGTTAAATTATTGGCAACTAAGACATCCTCTGGCACAGGCTCGTGCGCTAGGCTGGCAATGGCATCGACCGCTGCCAATTTCATTGCCGTGTTAATTTCTTTACTGCGTGCATCTAGCGCACCACGGAACAGATACGGGAAACAAAGCACGTTATTGACTTGGTTCGGGTAGTCGCTACGTCCTGTGGCAATGATGACATCATTTCGCACCGCGCGTGCTACTTCTGGACGAATTTCTGGGTCTGGGTTTGCCATAGCAAAGACAATCGGATTAGCCGCCATGCTCATCAACATCTCTGGTGTCAGGATATTGGGTGCAGAAACACCGATAAAGACATCTGCCCCCACCATCGCATCGCTAAGGCTACGCGCCCCAGTATTGGCCGCAAATTGCGCCATATGGGGCGGTAAGTCGGTCATGTCTGTGTGTAACACACCGACCTTATCCACAACCAACACGTTATGCTTTTGCGCACCCAAGTCGAGCAATAACTTCAACGAAGCCGTGCCCGCAGCACCCGCACCCACTAAGACAATGCGCACATCGGCAAGATTTTTGTTGGCGATACGCAAGGCATTGGTTAATCCAGCCGCAATCACAATCGCAGTGCCGTGTTGGTCGTCGTGGAAAACAGGAATATCGAGCATGGCTTTTAAGCGATCTTCGACCTCGAAACACTGCGGTGAGGCGATGTCTTCTAAGTTAATGCCACCAAAACTGATAGCGATATTAGCAATCGTACGGATAAGATCTTCGGTATCTGTGCTATCCACTTCAATATCGATGGCATCAATCCCTGCAAAGCGTTTGAATAACAGTGCCTTACCTTCCATGACAGGTTTAGATGCCAATGCACCCAAGTTACCCAGTCCTAAAATGGCCGTGCCGTTAGAAATTACCGCCACCAAATTACCCTTCATGGTGTACTTGTAGGCATCGCTGGGGTTAGCAGCAATGGCTTTCACTGGCTCGGCAACGCCTGGGCTGTAGGCAAGCGTTAGATCACGTGCCGTTTCGGCAGGCTTACTTAATTCAATCGACAATTTGCCTGGGGTTGGATACTGGTGATAATTGAGTGCATCGACCCGTAAATCGCCCATGGTTGGCGGCACCGACGAAGAAGGCACTGGCTTTGCTGTCGGCTGTTCCGTCGGCTCTTCGCCCAATAAGCCATTTTCTAACACATCTTTAGCGGAGTTTAGGAGTTTGTTCCAGTTCATAATCATACCTAATAAAAAATTTAATCTGATGCGCCTTGCTCGTTGTGCATCAACAAGGCTTGTTCTATTTGCTCAATACTAGGCAAACTGGTTTGTAATTCGGCTGGTAGGGATTCTATCAGTTGATACTCGGAAACACCAATGGCTTTATGAGAATCACGTAGTGCATATTCTGCTACAACCTTGTTTTTACTTTTACACAGTAACAGGCCGATCGAAGGATTGTCGTGCTCTGCTTTGACTTGTTCATCGACTGCCGTTAAATAAAAACTGAGTTGCCCTGCGTGCTCTGGCTTAAATGCACCTGCCTTAAGCTCAATCACCACATAGCAGCGTAATTTAAGATGATAAAAGAGTAAGTCGATAAAAAAGTCATCTCCACCGACTTCAATATGCATTTGCCTACCAACGTAGGCAAATCCCGCCCCCAGCTCGATTAAGAACTGGGTAATGTGCTGCACTATAGCGGCTTCGATGGCGCGTTCATCAGCATCTTTACCGACACCTAAAAAATCAAATAGATACGGGTCTTTTAACGACTCATTTGCCAAGTCTGAATAGGGATTGGGAAGGCGCGCATTAAAATTAGTGACCGCCTGCCCTTCTCGCTCAAGCAGCTTTCGCTCAATATGAATCGTTAATACATTGCGTGACCAACCATGCTCAATTGCACGGCTAGCATACATAAGACGTAGCTCAGGTGTTTTAATTTTGCTGAGCAGTACGAGGTTGTGACCCCACGGCAATTGTCCAACAACCTGTTGGACAATATTCTCTTGCTGCCATGCTTGAGCAAAAGAACGCATATACATCAGATTAGCACGCGAAAAACCTTTCATATCAGGAAAAGCGTTGCGCAAGTCTTGTGCTAACCGCTCAATAACCTTAGCACCCCAGCCTTCGTTATGTTGCCGTTGCAAAATATCGTGTCCAATTTGCCAATACAGCAACACCAGCTCATGATTTACTGCTAGCGATGCGCGCTGCTGCGCAACATGAATACGTGATTTTAACTCAAGCAACCAAGTCGCGTAATCAATCGGTAAGGGAATTAATTCGGGCATACAAAATTTGTTACCAAGACATCATAATAATGAGACTATTCTACCCTAGGGCACTTCTAAAAACCCCACTTCGTGGCATTTTTAGCGTCCCTAAATTATTTTTCCTCTGGTGGAAGGGCTTAAATCAAGTGGTTACATGCAATATTGGTGTATCCCTTCCCCCAGACCCCCAACCCTATAGGGTTTTTAGAGGTCACCCCTAATAATATGCTTAAAAACCCATAAACAGAAACCTTAGCTGCACAACCCTTCCCTAATCCTGCGAAAATAAGTTCAGAATGGTGCTCGAATCTGTCCA
>DYST01000002.1 GCA_020726325.1 Thiomicrospira cyclica
CGGCCTCCATTTAATCGCGTTCGTTCTGAAGCCTTATATGCCAACAACCACTAACATTAGAATCTACGCATGAGCAAACCACTCCGCTCCCGCTCGCCCTTCGACACAAGGTACACGCTTTGTCACGCCACAAAGTAATTCATAGCTAATGGTTCCTGCTTGCTGTGCTAACTGGGCAACAGGAAGCCCCTCACCCCATAAAACAACAGGATCATCAACCGCGACCGATGGCAACTCAGAAACATCAACCGTAATCATATCCATCGACACGCGCCCGACCAACGGCACTAATTGCCCATTAACCAACACCTGCGTACCCGAGGGGGCGTGACGCGGATAACCATCACCATAGCCAACAGCAATCACTGCAATGCGCGTATCGACAGGCACATACCAACGTCCACCATAACCAATGCACTCACCAGCAAGCACTTTTTTAACGGCAATGACACGACTGACCAAAGTCATCACAGGGCGCAAACCCAAATCATCCGCTGAGACATCGCACGGACTCACGCCATAAAGCATAATACCAGGGCGAACCCAATCACCATGAGCTTGTGGCAAGTGTACAATCGCTGCCGAATTCGCCATACTGATTGGCAAGGTATCAGGCAAAGACTGTCTGACGGCATTAAAACGAGACAACTGCACTTCGCTTAACACGGAATTGGGCTCATCAGCAGCAGCAAAATGGGTCATTAAACCAATAGAAGCAATGATGTTAGATAATGCATGTAATCGTTGCCACACCCGTTCAATTTCATTAGGCGCAAAACCCAAACGGTGCATACCTGTATCAATTTTAATCCAAATCACAATTGGCAAAGATAGTTGAGAAGCCTCAAGCATCTGAAGCTGTTGCCATGAGTGCAAAACAACCCCTAACCCCTCTTGTGCAACAGATGAAAACTCCTCTGTACTAAAAACCCCTTCCAACAGCACAATCGGATGTAAAACGCCCGAACGGCGTAACTCAAGTGCCTCGTCAATTGAAGCAACGGCAAAAGCATCTGCTTCCAATAGCGATTGAGCAACGCGCTCGACACCATGACCATAGCCATTGGCTTTGACAACTGCCATAATTTTTGCCTGCCCTGACAAAGCACGCACACGTTGCAAGTTATGACGTGCGGCATCACAATCAATATAGGCACGAATCGGACGCGACATGAATCATTAATCCTCTAAAAAACCTTACTCATCAACCCAACCGCTACCTTGGGTAAAATTTTCAAAGCGCGTGAACTCACCCATAAAGGTCAATAAAATCTTACCAATTGGACCATTACGCTGCTTGCCAATAATCACTTCTGCCACCCCTTTTTGATCGGTATCAGGATGGTAAACCTCATCACGATAAATAAACAAAATAATATCAGCATCCTGCTCAATCGCACCCGATTCACGCAAATCAGACATTTTAGGGCGTTTATCAGGACGTTGTTCCAAACTGCGGTTAAGCTGCGATAGGGCAATCACTGGCACTTCTAGCTCTTTCGCTAAGGCTTTTAACGAACGCGAGATTTCTGAAATTTCTTCAGTACGATTACTGTTAGGCGTATTACCGCGCATTAACTGCAAATAGTCGATCACAATGGCCGAAATATTATGTTCGCGCTTTAAGCGACGTGCGCGTGCACGCAACTCTAACGATGATAAGGCTGCTGTTTCATCGACATAAATCGGTGCATCACTGAGCTTATTAATCGCTCCAGTTAATCCAGTCCAGTCTTCAGTATCAAGCTGCCCTGTGCGTAATTTTTGTGCTGGTACACGACCAACAGACGAAATCATACGCATCATCAATTGTTCTCCCGGCATCTCTAAACTAAATACGGCAACGGCTTGCTTGCCACGCACAGCAATATTTTCGGCAATATTCATCGCAAACGTTGTTTTACCCATTGATGGGCGACCAGCAACAATAATCAAGTCGCCTTTTTGCAACCCTGCTGTTTTTTCATCAAAATCTTTATAAAAAGTTTGAATACCTGTTACTTGGTTTGGATTTTCATACAAATCACTGATTTTTTCGACACAGATTTTTAATAAATCTTTGCTGCTCGCATAACTTTTTTTACCCGATTGCCCGAGCTGTGCAACATCAAAAATGAGCTTTTCAGCCGCATCAAGCACTTCCAAGGCTGACTTACCTTCAGGTAAAAATGCCATATGAATCGCTTCAGAACCTGCCGTAATGAGTTTACGCAGCAATGCTTTTTCACGTACGATTTCAGCATAGACACGAATATTAGCCGCACTAGGCGTTGAAAACTCAAGCGAAGCCAAATAGCTGATTCCACCAACTTCTTCCAGCAAATCATGGCTTTTTAAAATATCAGCAAGGGTCACCAAATCAAATGAAATGGATTTTTGTGATAGAAAAGAAATATTTCGCCAAATCAGCTGATGTGCATGCCTAAAGAAGTGCGCTTCTGTCAACAACTCCGCAACATGATCCCAACTTGAATTATCGAGCAAGAGACCACCCAAAACAGATTGTTCTGCTTCTAATGAGTGTGGGGGAACTTTTAATTGATCGCCAAGCTGCGTTAGCGGGGTATCAGAAGGCATAATTTTAGACATGGTGGCTCACTCAAAATAATCGGGCTATTATAACGTAAAAAAGGGAGCCAATTGGCTCCCTTCTGATCGTCAACACGACAGATACTTAAGCTGCTTTCACATCTACTGTAATCGTTGCATCAACTTCAGCGTGTAGCCCGATCACAAGTTCATATGTACCAACAACGCGAATCGCGCCATCAGGCATCTGCACTTGACGACGCTCAACAGCGAAGCCTAATGCTGCCAAAGCGTCAACAACGTCTTGTGTACCCACAGAACCGAATAACTTGCCTTCATCACCCGCTTTTGTGTCGATACTAACAACCAAGCCTTGCATTTTTTCATGCGTAGCTTGTGCTGTTGCTAAATCTGCTCCTGCTTTCGCTTCTAATTCTGCACGACGCGTTTCAAATGCCTGAAGATTACCTTCAGTCGCTACACGTGCCTTACCTTTAGGAACCAAAAAGTTACGTGCATAACCGCTTTTTACAGTTACCACATCACCCATAGCACCCAAGCCTTTAACTTTTTCCATCAGAATGACATTCATTGCCTGTTCCTCTTTTAGGAATGTGAATCTGGCACAAATTTAGTGCGCCAGCGTGTCCAATTTTCCATCCAACCCAACGATGCTACCAGCATCATCATTTGCGGTAGCACACCCAATAAAATATAAACCAGTATCAACCAACCCTTACCTGTACCGCGAACAAATACCCAGTGATGCAAAACAGCCAAGCCCTGTAGCATAAATGCCACCGTTAATAAGCCCAACATATCCTGAATTAACACCTGTTCAGGTAAAAACAGCACAGCGACAAATAAAGCAGCCAGCAACCAAGCCAAAGACGCGCCTAAGTCAAGCAGCCGAAACTGCTCACCTAAAGAGCCTGCTTCGTACAGATTTGTCTGCCACCAGCGGGCGAGAAATAAGACTCCCAGCCAAACGACATACAAACCCATAAAAACCAACATGGTCAAAACACGCGGCATTTGTTCAAGCAAGAGACGACTCGCTTCGGGTTCGATCGCGATGCCTTCCGCTTGCCACATAGCCAACAATTGCTGCACAAATTCCAACCATGCCGCTTCTGGTGAAGCCAACAACAGATAAACTGCTACTAAGCTACCCAGTAAAACGACTGTCGCGACTTGAATCATCAGCGATAGAGAACGGGTTCTACCCAGCACTACCGCCAAGAAAAAAGCAGGCAACCAAAACTCCGCGCCGCTTAACAACAACGCATTGAGTGAACCAAAGGCAATGCTTGCAAAGCCACCCCCTAACAGGGTAGCCAAAAGTACACGCACACCAGGTTGTAAACCAGCCGCTAAGGTTACCAGCGCAATCACCGCGCCCGATAGGATGCCAACAGGTGAAAGAACAATCGTTGCTGCTCCTAACATAAAAGCCCATAACAAAGCCCGATTTGGACTCTGCATAACCGCCTTAGCTAAAAACAACATGGTTAATACCAACCTAATCAGTTATTGGTGCTGGTCTGTAAACGGTAATAATGATAAATAACGCGCACGCTTGATTGCTGACGCAAGCTGACGCTGATAACGCGCACTTGTACCAGTAATACGGCTAGGAACAATTTTACCTG
Source organism: Thiomicrospira cyclica (assembly GCA_020726325.1). Taxonomy (GTDB): domain Bacteria; phylum Pseudomonadota; class Gammaproteobacteria; order Thiomicrospirales; family Thiomicrospiraceae. Next base: position 4,182 of record DYST01000002.1, read on the forward strand.
TTTCGGTAATAAAGCCCTTGAGCATAGCAACATCTTTGTAATCGATTTCTTTTACATCTTCAGCTGTAAATTTACAAACTTTTTTACGATAAAAACGTGCCATTTAATTACTCCTCGCCACGACGATCATTACGATCATAATCAGGACGTTCACGACGTTCGCTTGTTTCACGACGCATCATCGGTGATTCTTCAGTCACCGCTTCATCGCGTTGCATAATCATGTTACGCAATACCGCATCGTTGTAATAGAAAGAATTGTCTAATTCAGCAACAACATCTGTACCACATTCGATATTCATCAGAATGTAATGCGCTTTGTATGCCTTCTTAATTGGGTAAGCCAATTGACGGCGACCCCAATCTTCTAGACGATGAATTTTGCCGCCCTTACCTTCAATTAGGGTACGGTAACGGTCTACCATAGAGGTTACTTGTTCGCTCTGATCTGGGTGAACAAGAAACACAACTTCATAATGACGCATGAATGCTCCTTATGGATCAATGTAAAGTTACATGAGCCAGCGTTGACCTCTGCTGACAAGGAGGTTTGTGCAAAAAACACAAGCCGATAATGATAACATGCTAAACGCCCAATTAGCAAGCAAGACAACAACAAAATGCTTGACAATCACTCGTTTTTACATCATAATTATGAAATAACTTATCGAGGTATCCAAATGAAAATCCTATCTTCTCTAAAATCTGCAAAAACACGTCATAAAGATTGTCAAGTTGTTCGCCGCCGTGGCAAGGTTTATGTTATCTGCAAAACAAACCCAAAATTTAAAGCGCGTCAACGTTAATTTTTAGTTATGACGGACTTTTTTCAAAAAAAGCGGCTTAAATGCCGCTTTTTTTGCATCATTGTGATACGGCTTCACCTTCTTTTTTATCGCTTTTCGGCAAGTGTCGATTAAAGTAAATATAAAGCAACCACATAATGCCGCCCACGACAGATACTGATACAATTGTAAATAATGTGGTTAAACCAAGTGCTTGCCAAATTTGTGTCATGAATGATGTTACCTTACTTACAGGATAATTGGTTTTGGATTCTTAATAGGGTATTATATTCAAACAGGCTCTATTTAGGGATATAAAATTCGCATGGCTAGGAGTGGACATGCAAAAAAGAGATGAACATTTTTTTGAAGACGATGATCGCAATCGATTATTAGAAGCAATTGAACAACAAGCAAAAAGCCTGTCGATGGCAAGAGGCTCAAATCAACATCGATTGAGCGATTGGTTAAATGCCGCTGAGGAAGTTATGCCTGAAGTTAAAAAGCCTGCTGTGAAGCAAATGTCACTTGCCAATAATCCAGAAAGCAAATCTAACACGGCTCAAATCATCTGGTTCTTGTTAGCAGGTACGCTTATGTTGACACTGGCTGGTGCTGGTGGATTTTCCTATTTTCAATTGACACAACAAATTGATAATTTAGAAAAAAACTCAAAAGCAATGATCGAACGTATTGCTGAACTTGAAAAAGCAGTACAAGAAAGTGATCAAAAAATAACACGCCTGCAAGCTGCGGACATGAGCAATGGATTTCAAACAGAAGAGACTAAAACGGAACAAACTGTAAACAAATCATCGATGCAACAACTAGAATCATTACTGGATGCGCGTTTTAAACAATTAATTGATGCATTGGATAATCGTACACAGCATAAAGCGGCGATGTCATCAATAACAACACAACCTGCTGTACAACCGATGAATGTCTCGGTACCAACAATAAATCCTGTCCCAGCTGCTTCAATAGCTAATGTCAGCACACCAGTTGCACCACAAATTAACGAAATTAAAATCGCACAATCAAGCAGTGATAACACTCAAATTTCTGATGTGCAGCATGAGTGGCTACAATCCCTGCCCGCTGACGCACTGGTACTTCAACTCGGCAGCAATCCTAAAGCGGATGGTTTGGCTGCCATTGGTGCTAAAATTAAGAAAAATACAAATATGACGCATGTTATTAGTGTTAAAGCTAACGGCAGTACGCGTTATATCTTAGTATACGGTGCTTTTACAACACGTGATGAAGCAAGACAAGCAGCTGATGACGTTAAAGCAGATATTGGTGTCACTGCATGGATTAGACGTGCAGCTGATGTAAAACTATTGCTCGAAAAGCGTTAGAAAATGATGATGCCATTGAGCGATGGTCTGTTCTAAGGCTTGTAAGCCTTGGTCGTTTTGAATAACACCATTGGCAATTGCGAGACGTGTATCTCTTGTTGTTTGCGCTGCAATCATTGATTTCGCCAAGCTCTCTGTGATGCCATCTCGTGCCAGCAAACGCTGATATTGCTGTTCTGCATCACAATCAACCACTAAGACAAAATCAACGTATTCGGGTACACCTGTTTCTACTAATAGCGGAATGACTACTAGCGCGTAGTCACTGCAACAAGATGATAGCTGTTCTATCATTCGTTGCTGAATCAACGGATGCAACAATGCATTCACCCATTCACGCTCAGTTGGATTGCCAAAAATGCAATTTCTGAGATAACCTCGGTTTAATGCGCCATCGCTCAATAAAACAGCCAAACCAAAATGCGACGCAATTTGCGCCAATGCAGGCGTACCAATGGCGACAACTTCACGCGCAATCACATCGGCATCCACAACACAAACACCATAAAGTTCGCTAAACAAGCGACTAACCGTACTTTTTCCCGACGCAATACCACCCGTTAAAGCAATAATCAATTGAGACAAAGACCTCTCCGAACCTGTTGGAAAACCCCCCTCTATCCCCCTTTGATAAAGGGGGAAGTACGCAGTGCAGAGGGATTATGATCTTTTAACTGGTTTGTACTTAATCCGCACAGGACCTACATCACCATGACGACGCTTATAGTCCTCTTCGTAATCTGAGTAATTTCCTGGGAAGAACTCAACATGGCTATCGCCCTCAAAGGCAATGATATGCGTTGCAATACGATCTAAGAACCAACGGTCATGCGAAATCACCAAAGCCGTACCTGGATATTCCAATAAGGCTTCTTCTAAGGCACGCAAGGTTTCCACATCTAAGTCGTTGGTAGGCTCATCGAGTAGCAACACGTTACCGCCAGTACGCAATGTTTTTGCCAAATGAACACGGTTACGCTCACCGCCAGACAAGTCTTTAATAAACTTACCCTGATCGCCACCCTTAAAGTTAAAGCGACCACAATAAGCACGAGAAGGAATCTCAAATTTACCAACGGTAATAATGTCAGAACCGTCAGAAATCTCTTCAAATATGGTTTTATTGCCATCCAACGTATCACGACTTTGATCCACAAAAGACAACTGCACCGTATCACCAATCGTGACTGTGCCAGTGTCTGGTGTGTCAGTACCAATAATCATCTTAAAGAAAGTCGATTTACCTGCCCCGTTTGGACCGATAATCCCAACAATCGCCCCTGCTGGAATACTGGCAGTAAAATCATCAATCAGTAAACGATCACCAAACGCCTTACTAATACCGTCAAAGTCGATAACCTTATTACCCAAACGCTCACCAACAGGAATAAAAATCTCGTTCGTTTCGTTGCGCTTTTGATATTCAACGCTCGACATCTCTTCGAAACGCGCCATACGCGCTTTCGACTTAGCATGACGACCTTTCGGATTGGTACGCACCCACTCCAATTCTTGCTTCATGCTTTTGATGTGTGCTTGCTCAGACTTAGACTCTTGCTCTAGGCGTTTTTCTTTCGCTTCTAACCAATTAGAGTAGTTGCCCTCGTAAGGAATACCCATGCCACGGTCAAGTTCTAAAATCCAACCTGCAACATTATCTAAGAAGTAACGATCGTGGGTAACGGCAACGACCGTTCCTGCATAGTTATGCAAAAACTGTTCTAACCACGCAATCGATTCAGCATCCAAATGGTTGGTTGGTTCATCGAGCAATAGCATGTCGGGGTTAGATAAGAGCAAACGACATAAGGCAACGCGACGACGTTCACCACCCGATAAGGTAGTCACATCAGCATCCCAAGGTGGTAAGCGCAGCGCGTCAGCAGCGACTTCGAGTTGGTTATCGATATTATGCCCATCGCCTGCTTGCAAAATATTTTCTAACTCTGCTTGTTTGGCAGCCAAAGCATCGAAATCGGCATCAGGTTCTGCGTAAGCAGCATAAACAGCATCAAGCTCTGCTTGTGCATCTTTAATACGTGATACTGCTTCCTCGACGTTACCACGCACCGTTTTGCTGGGATCGAGTTGTGGCTCTTGTGGCAAATAGCCAACATTAATGCCCGCCATCGGACGTGCTTCGCCCTCGATATTAGTGTCTAATCCTGCCATAATTTTGAGCAGTGTCGACTTACCCGAACCGTTAAGACCAAGGACACCAATCTTGGCACTAGGAAAAAACGATAACGAAATGTCTTTTAAAATATGTTTTTTTGGCGGCACCACTTTGCCGACACGATACATGGTATAAATATACTGAGCCATTTTTACTTATGCTTACCCGAGATAATTTAGAAAAAAATTAATTTCTACTTGAAAATATGTACGATATTACTGCATTATACTAAGGTTTACAATCAGAGAAAGGAAATGACAATGGATATAAAGCCTGAGACATTTGAGCAAAAAATGAAGCGTGCTTTTGTGGCAATTCAAGATGTTAAAATTCCAGATATGCCAGAGGATATTATCGCGCTTGATCGTGAAATGCAGGCTCGTTATCCGAGTCAAGCAACAATGGCAGAAATTATCGGACGAAATACCATCTTGGCAGCAGAATTACTGCGTATTGCGAACTCTCCTTCGATGCGTCCACCCCAAACGATTAAATCCATTCCACAAGGCATATCTGTATTAGGAACAAAGAACTTAAAAAATCTTTTACTTGCAAGCGCGTTGCGCGAAGTTTTTGGTTCAGCAAGAGAAATTCGAGAAATCATGGAACACTCAGCAAGTGTCGGCTTGTGTGCTGCAGAGCTTGCACAGTATGTTCATGGCATTGAAGCTGGTGAAGCCTACGCTTGTGCCTTATTTCATAACTGTGGTGCAATCTTGCTGATGATCAAGGACAAACGCGCTTATCGTGATATTTTTCTCGACTCTCATTCGCTTCCTTTAAGCGCAATAGAAAAAGAAGAGAAAGCATTTAATACAAACCATACTGCGACAGGATTGTTGCTTGGCAAAAAGTGGCAACTCAGCCATACCATACTCAATGCAATATACGAACATCATACACCATCATGCAGTACAATTAAAAATGAGCAAGCTCGTTTACTGGTTGCTTTACTTAAAGTTGCCAATGGTATTGTCGCCGAATCTTCTCTTGGTGCTTATATCGGACAAGAAATGCAAGACTACATACAGGATGGCATTGATACGCTTATGTTAACGCCTGAGCAGGTAGCAAGTGTTCAAAGCTTTGAAAAAGCCCGATCATAATACAATAAAATTCAACGGTATCGCTAAGTAAGGAGCCAATCTTGTGACTCAACATCTCGAAAGTTTCGATAAAAAATTAAAACGCGCCTATACAGCCGTTCAAGGTATCAAAATACCAGACATGCCCAAAGAACTCATTGAATTAGATCATGAAATGAATTCGCGCTATCCCAACACGCAAAAAATGATTCATATTATTGCGAGCAATACGATTTTGGCTGGTGAAGTATTAAAAATTGCTAACTCTCCTGCAATGCGTGCTAAACGTCAAATTAGCTCTATTGCGCAGGCTGTTGCTACATTAGGTACACAAAACCTTAAAAACATGGTTGTTGCTGCTGCCTTAAGACAGATATGGGGATACACAAAGGGCTTACGTGAATTAATTGATAACTCTGCTGACGTTGCCTATTGTGCAGCTGAGTTAGCAAACTTCGTGCATGGTATAAACGCAGATGAAGCATATGTATGCGCATTATTCCATAATGGCGGCGCTATTCTTCTCGCTAACAAAGACCCTGAGCTATACAATGACATTTTTTTTCAATCGCATAGTTTGCCGTTAACATCAATTGAAAAAGAAGAGGAAGTATTTAATACCAATCATGCAGTTGTTGGCTTATTGATGGCTAAAAAATGGCATCTAACGGATACAATGATTCATGCGATTTATTATCATCATGTCGATAAATGTTCGCGCGTTAAAGATGAAAAAGTACGCTTAATGGTGGCATTACTTAAAGTAGCCAATGGTATTGTCGCTGAAACCTCTATTGGTGCCTATATCGGTGCTGAAATGACCGAATACGCTAAGGATGGCATTGATACGCTGATGTTAAGGTCTAGTCACCTTAAAGATGTTCGCATGTCATTACAAAGCTATTCTTTAGGGTTTGCATAAAAATAGGGTAAATTAGAGACGATCAAAAATAGAACCATAATAAGGGCTAAACAGCTTCGCGTAGAGCCTTTTTGCATAATCGTCACTCATACCAGCGACATAGTCGCACAATAACCGCATCCGATGTTGTTCATGATGAGCAGCATCCATACGGATGAGTGTTTTTCGTGGCAGTAACCGCTCTGGGTTTGCCCAAAGCACACGAAATAACTCCATCACCATAACCTGCCCCTTATACTCAAAAGACTTAACCTCGGGGATGCTAATCACGTAATCCCAAACAAACTGCTTCAATATGGCTAATGCCTCTGCTGCTTCGGATTTCATATCGACCTGACAGCGTAACAAAGGATGTTCAAAATCTGCTTGCTCATCCAGTTGAGTTGCCGTAATAAAAGCACCCACCAAGTGACTAATGCCACGCTTGCGTGAACGCGAACTGCCCTCGAACAACCATTGCGTAATTTGCCCTGCATCGAACAGGCTACAAGCACGAAATGCGGACTGGCTCATAACTTTCTTTCGCCATCTGTCTTCGCTAATCAGCTCCATCGCAATTGCATCTTCTAAATCGTGTACACCGTAGGCAATATCATCAGCAATATCCATAATGGAAGTGTCAAGGGCATGAAAACGTGCCTTTCCATGCTGCTGATCTCGTATCTGATGCTGAATAAATAAGTTTTGATCCTCTTTTGAAAAAGCATCTAATATCCAATCACGTACATCTGACTCTTCATCAAAGAGTGATTTTGGCGGCTGCCAAGGCTTCATATCTAAGGTTTTAAAATCATGATCTTGCATATCGCAAAGCGATTGATAAACATCATCTTGACGAACAACCTCTGAATAAAGAACAGGGTACTTTAGGATACCCAATAGCGCACGTCGCGTTAAGTCTTGACCGTGATCTAAGCTATGCTCGCCTAAACGCGATAAAATCCGTAGCGTCTGCCCATTCCCTTCAAAACCACCTTGTTCACGCATCATAAAGTTTAATGCCACCTCACCACCATGTCCAAAAGGAGGGTGACCAATATCGTGCGCCATACAAATCGCTTCGATTAAGTAGGCACTCGGTAGCCAAGGGGTACAGGTTTTACAAGCGGTATTGCGTTGTAAATATTCAACAATACCAGAACCAATCTGAGCAACTTCTAATGAATGGGTTAAGCGGGTACGATAAAAATCGCTTTCATGTAGACCCAATACTTGCGTTTTGGCTTGTAAACGACGAAAAGAGGCAGAGTGAATAATACGCGAACGATCACGGGCAAAAGCATCGCGTGTTTGCGGCGTAACACTTTTAGGCTCGTCCCAGCTACGACGTTGTGTCCAAATCGGTAGGCTGGTTTCTGGGTTATAGATCAGCATGAGCAACCCCTAAAGCACGAATGAGTCCTTTTGCTTTATGGCGCGTTTCTTCAAGTTCAGACTGTGCCATCGAATCATACACAATGCCTGCACCAGCACGAAATGTAAGTAATCCCGCCTGCCAATAAAAACTACGAATCAAAATATTCAGATCCATTTGACCATCCAGACTGATATAACCCAAAGAGCCAGTATAAACCCCTCGTGGCGTTTGCTCTAATTCAGCAATAATTTCCATGCAGCGCACTTTAGGACAACCTGTAATTGTTCCCCCAGGAAAAACAGCATCAATCACTTGTTTTGCGCTTGTTCCAGCTTGCAACTGACCGCTGACATTAGAAACGATGTGATGCACGTGTGTATAGGTTTCGACAGTCATTAACTCATCGACACGCACGCTTCCTGCGATACAAACACGCCCCAAATCATTGCGTTCTAAATCGAGTAGCATAATATGTTCGGCATTTTCTTTGGGATGCGCTCGCAACTCTTCAATCAGTGCTGCATCTGCTTGTGCATCAGCACCACGACGACATGTGCCTGCTATCGGGCGTGTATCGACACGTCCCTGTTGCACACGAACCAAACGCTCTGGTGACGAACTAATCACTGCCTGTTGCTTCCAAGTTAATAATGCCGAAAAAGGTGCTGGATTAGCGACTCTTAGCTGTGCAAAAACATCCGCCGCACTTGCTTGTCGATTAATTTTTGCCTGCCACTGACGTGATAAATTAACCTGAAACACATCACCCGACAGAATATAATCTTTACAGCGTTCAACCCCTGTTAAAAAATGATCACCATCATCCTCAGAAATAGCTGTTGTATTTAAGGGTATCTGCGGCATATCTTGTTCTGGTAAAGCATCCCAATCTTGCCAAAGCTGTGTTAGCCAACTTTGATACTCGGGTTGCGCAACAGCAGTCAATGTTTTTGTTTGATGATCCCAAATAAAAGCTGCCGACACTTGCCAGACTTGCGCTGTTAATGCGTCATTACAGGGTAAAGACAAAGTAGGCTCTACCTGTGCAGCATACTCATATGGAAAGAAACAAACATAACCACCGACAAACGGCAAATCAGAAACTGACAGTTCGCCAGAGACATCAAGTGCTTCAAGCACCGATAAAGAGACAGGCATCAAACCTGCAAATAAAAAATCATAGCGATGACCATTTGTTGCACCACTGCTAGAAGCCAAAAACGCTGCATAACGCTCAGGAAACGCACGATGCAAGCGCAATAAGTCAACGCTTTCTAATATCACCCTTGACTGCACAATAGGCGATATGACAGTCATTTAAGGCACCTGAGCAAAAATCAAGGTCGCGTTAGTACCACCAAAACCAAAGGAGTTATTAATCGCTACATGAACAGGCGTTTGACGCGCCGTTAACGGCACATAATCTAAATCACAATCCTCATCTGGCTGCTCTAAATTAATGGTTGGTGGCACTGTCTGATCTCGCAATGCCAAAATACAAAAAATAGACTCCATCGCCCCAGCAGCACCCAAAGCATGACCTGTCATCGACTTAGTCGAGCTGACCATCAAGCGGCTTGCGGCATCAGAAAATGCTAATTTAATTGCCTTGGTTTCAGCCACATCACCTAAGGGTGTAGAAGTACCATGTGCATTAATATAATCGACTTGTTCTGGATTAAGCTGTGCATCACGCAAGGCATTGCGCATACAAGCAGCAGCACCAGTGCCATCGGCAAGCGGCATGGTCATATGATGCGCATCGCTACTCATACCAAAACCAACAAGTTCACAGTAAATACGCGCACCACGCGCTCTTGCATGTTCGTATTCTTCCAACACCAAAGCACCTGCGCCATCAGATAAAACAAAACCATCACGATCCTTATCCCAAGGACGAGAAGCTTCTTGTGGATTGTCATTACGCTGCGATAAAGCACGTGCAGCACTAAATCCAGCCAAGCCCAATGGTGTAGTGGCGTGTTCTGCACCACCAGCCAGCATCACGTCGCTATCGCCATACTGAATCATACGCATCGCATCACCGATAGCATGCGTACCTGTGGCACAAGCTGTCACCACCGACATATTAGGTCCTTGCAAGCCGAGCATAATCGATAAATGCCCCGAAATCATATTAATGATGCTCGATGGTACAAAAAATGGTGAAATACGACGCGCTCCTGATGACAATAAAATATCGTGTTGCTGTTCGATCGTGCCAATACCACCAATACCAGAGCCCATCGTAACACCCATACGATATGCATTTTCTGGTGTCACCTCAAGACCTGAGTCTTGCCAAGCCTGCAACCCTGCAACAATACCATAATGAAGAAATGGATCCATTTTCTTGATTTCTTTGGCTGGAAGCCAAGAAGATGGGTCAAAATCTTTAATTGTGCCACCAAAGCGTGTGTTATAAGTTAGCGTATCAAATGTTGTAATCGGTACAATACCACTTTTTCCCGCCAAAGCAGCAGCCCAGCTTGAAGCAATATCATTACCCAAAGGCGAAATCATACCTAACCCTGTCACCACAACACGACGTTTAGCCAAAAGAAAACCCTCTTTTTAATACTTACTTAATAAAAAATATCCGAGACTGGCCCGGATATTTTAATCACGACAACAATAGCGTCGCACTCCAAAACCGTCATGAGCAACCAAAATTGCTATGCTGCACGGAATGTAGTAAAAGAAGTGTATATAAAATACATGACTTTTGCGAGCACCGCGCAACAACGCAAGATGGCTGCGTAACAGGCTTTAGTGTGGCGTTAATTAGTCTTTGTTATGTGCATTAATATAATCAACAGCCATACGTACTGTTGTAATTTTTTCAGCTTCTTCATCAGGAATTTCGCAGTCGAATTCTTCTTCTAAAGCCATAACCAATTCAACAGTGTCTAATGAATCTGCGCCTAAGTCATCAATAAAAGAAGCGTCAACCGTTACTTCTTCTTCTTTAACGCCTAGTTGTTCAACAACGATCTTTTTGACGCGCTCTTCGATAGTGCTCATTTGTGTTCTCCACGAGTAAATTAAAAGTGATATCTAAAACTGAGTTAGGATCAGATCATGTACATGCCGCCATTGACATGCAATATCTGACCGCTAATATATCCAGCCTCAGGAGAGGCTAAAAACAATACCGTAGCGGCAATGTCTTCGGCAGCACCCATGCGACCCAATGGAATTTCTTTAACTAATTGCGTACGCTGCTCTTCAGACAGAGCACGCGTCATATCGGTATCAATAAAACCAGGCGCAACCGTATTGACGGTAATATTACGCGAACCAACTTCGCGTGCTAACGAACGACTAAAGCCCATAATGCCAGCTTTTGCTGCTGCATAATTCGTTTGACCAGCATTGCCCATAGAACCAACAACAGAGGCAATATTGATAATACGTCCTGTACGCGCTTTCATCATGCCACGTAAACAGGCTTTACTGACACGATAAACAGATGAGAGATTGGTATTGATAATATCATCCCACTCGTCATCTTTCATGCGCATCAACAGATTGTCACGCGTAATGCCAGCGTTATTCACTAAGATGCCAACCGTTCCGTGTGTCGTGGCAATTTCATCGACCAAGGACGCAACTGTTTGTGCGTCACGCACATCCAAAACCTTACCTTGACCTTGAATGCCAGCTTCAGTCATGTAAGCACTAATCTGTGCTGCACCTGATTCTGACGTTGCTGTACCAATTATATATGCACCGGCATTACCTAAGGCAAGTGCAATTGCCTTACCAATTCCACGGCTTGCACCTGTTACTAATGCTACCTGACCTGTTAATTGCTGTTCTGACATAGTGTCCTCGGACATAACGAGTTCGTAATAAGTTTATGCTGACTGCGCACAATAATCGCGCAACGTTTTCAAATCTGCAACAGCAAAGTTTTCGATGTCGCCATCAATGCGTTTAATCAAACCTGCCAATACTTTACCAGGTCCTACTTCAACAATACGAGTGACCCCTTGCGATTTAAGCCATTGTACCGTTTCTACCCAACGAACGGGTGAATAAAGCTGCTGAACCAACGCATTTTTAATCGCATCGGCATCTGTCTCAACACGAACAGCCACATTATTCACCACACCAATCGATGCAGGAGAAACGGCAATGCCCGTCAACATCTGCGCTAATTGTTCGGCGGCTGGTTTCATTAATGCACAATGGCTCGGCACACTAACAGGTAAAGGCAAAGTACGTTTCGCACCCGCTTGCTTACATAAATCCATTGCACGCTCTACGGCAGCTTTATTGCCAGCGATAACAACCTGTCCAGGAGAATTATAGTTGACCGCAGAAACAACCTCATTTTCTGCAGCCTGTGCACAGCAGTCGCGCACCTGATTATCAGTCAAGCCCAAAATAGCTGCCATTGCGCCAACGCCTTCTGGTACAGCCGATTGCATGAATTCACCACGTGCTCGCACCAAAGCAAAAGCATCTTGTGGCACAAAAACACCAGCAGCTGTCAAGGCGGTATATTCACCCAAAGAGTGACCTGCCATGAACGCAAGGTTATCGGCTTTGCCTTCTGCTTTTAAAATACGATACATCGCCAAACCAGCCGCCAACATCGCAGGTTGAGTTACCGCTGTTTGATTAAGCGTTTCGCCACTAGCAACCGCAGCCCATAAATCATAACCTAAAGCTTCAGAAGCTTCAGTAAAGGTTTCACCGACTTGTGAAAACTCCGCTGCCACATCAGCAAGCATGCCGACACTTTGCGAACCCTGACCTGGAAAAACAAATGCTGTTGTCATGATATACGAATCCTAAAAACGAACCAAAGCAGAACCCCAGGTGAAACCACCACCAAAAGCTTCCATTAAAATTAATTCACCGCGCTTAATGCGACCATCTTTCACGCCTGCGTCTAATGCAAGCGGAACCGATGCGGCAGAGGTATTGCCGTGTTCACCGACGGTTAAAATAACGCGTTCCATCGACATATCCAATTTACGCGCTGTCGCATCAATGATACGCTTATTGGCTTGATGGGGCACTAACCAATCTAAGTCTGATTTTTGTAGCCCATTAGCGACAAGGGTTTCTTCAACAATGGCATCCAAGGTATTAACAGCCATTTTAAAAACGCCATTACCTTGCATACGCATATACGCAACTTCACCGATACCGCGCGTCCCACCCCCTTCAACGAAGAGCATCTCTTCATGACGACCATCTGCATGCAAATGGGTAGAAATAATGCCTTCTTCGCTTGAAGCACCCAGAACAACAGCACCTGCACCATCACCCCACAACATACAATTACCACGATCGGTATAATCGGTAATCCGTGTTAAGGTTTCTGCACCAATTACCAGCGCGGTTTTCACTTGACCCGAGCGAATAAACGCATTAGCTGTTGATAAGGCATAGATAAAGCCACTACAAACAGCTTGTACATCCATTGCTGGGCAACCATTGGTAATACCCAACTTACCCTGAACCAAACAAGCCGTGCTTGGAAAAACACGATCTGGGGTCGTTGTTGCCAAAACAATCAGTTCGATGTCATTAGCAGTGAGATTTGCACTCAACAAAGCTAATTTTGCCGCTTCAACAGCTAAATCACTGCTGAATTGATCCTGTGCAGCAACATGACGCTGACGAATTCCCGTACGTTCGACAATCCATTCATCCGTTGTATCAATACGCTTTTCTAGATCAGCATTTGTCAATAAACCTGAGGGTAAATAACTACCTGTCCCTAGGATTCGTGCATTAATCGAACTCATTCCGTCGCCTGTTGCATAAGTTGTTCTAAGCTTGCCGCAATACGTGCAGGTACTTGCTTCTCGACCTCTAATATCGCTTGGCGGATAGCATACTCAAAGGCAATGGCATCAGCTCCACCATGACTTTTAACGACAATACCACGCAAACCCAATAAAGAAGCACCATTATAGCGACGAGGGTCGATACTTTTCGCAAAAGCTTTGAGCACAGGAGATGCAGCGATACCCAATAATTTTGTCCACCACGTACGCATAAAGGCGGCTTTCATATAGTGACGCACCATTTTTGCCACGCCTTCTGCTGCTTTAAGGGCAATATTACCATCAAAGCCATCACAGACAACCACATCACAATGCCCCGTACAAATCTCATTGCCTTCGACATAACCAATGTAGTTAAGCGGCCATTGACGGAGCAAGGCATCTGCTTCCCAAATGCGGGCATGACCTTTCATTTCTTCTTGCCCAATATTGAGCAAGCCAATTGTCGGGTTTTCTAAGCCATCGACAGCCTGTGCCAAAACATGTCCCATCAGCGCGAACTGCAATAGATTTTCACCTGATGAGCCAACGTTTGCCCCTAAGTCGAGCATTAAGGTATGTCCACCAATTTTAGGTAGTACACCACAAATAGCAGGACGTTCGATACCAGGTAAGGTTTTGAGGACAAACTTTGACATTGCCATCAATGCGCCCGTATTACCAGCGGAAACAACCGCACCTGCACGACCGTCATGAACGGCATCAATGGCATAGCGCATCGAGGATTGACGTTTTGCACGTAAGGCTTTAGAGGGAGCTTCGTCCATAGCCACAACTTGTGGTGCATGCACAATGCTAATGCGATCCATCGAAGCAGAAAGAGAATCTAGTCGCTGTTTAATAGCAACTTCATCACCAACCAAGATTAAGGTCAGCTGAGGGAAATCTTTGAGTGTCTTAAGTGACGCAGGGATCGTGGTATCTAGCCCATGATCCCCACCCATTGCGTCAATCGCGAGGGTAATCACCCGACATTAAGCCTTTGTTGCGACCTTAAGCACCTGCTTACCACGGTAAAAACCGTCTGGGCTTACATGGTGACGTAAGTGTACTTCACCTGTTGTGCTTTCGATAGATAATGCTTTACCTGTCAGTGCATCATGTGAACGACGCATATCACGACGTGAAGTCGATTTTTTAACTTGTTGAACAGCCATGGTTTTACTCCTTTTTCATCATAACCTTGAGCGTTGCAAACGGATTGGGTTTTGTTTCCTCAATCTGGGCAACCTCGCCTATTTCATATTTCACAGGATGGGATCCAGGCTGTACTGGCACCAACGGCAAGGCCAGTAACAGACTGTCCTCAATCCACACCCTTGGATTGTCATTCATTTCCTCTGGCAGAAGCACTTCTTGTTCTTCTGACCACTCAGTATCATCATCTGCAAAGACTAAAAAAATAGATACCTCAAGTGGATAATCAAATTTTTCTAATGTTCGCTGACAAATCAAACTGACCAGTACGCTTGCCTGCAAATGAATTTGCGGCACACGCCCATCAAAAAGCGAAAAACGCAAAACACCCTCAGCTGCCGATTTAACACCCAAAGTCGCCTGCGCCAACCGCTCCAATTCCTTAGCTTCTAAGACAAATGCCAGCTCATAACCTTTACGGGCTAATAGAGCAACATCTAATTGGGTCGGTAACTTTTCAAACATAACGCGAAATGATACTCTATCTAGCCTTTCAGGTCAAAGGCAAAGACCTGAAAAAACCATAACTTTATTCATTAAACTGCGAGATATTGTGTGAACACGAAATTCCAACCGCTAATCCTAGCTTCACAATCGATTTATCGGCAACAACTCTTGTCTCGACTTGGTCTCACTTTTAGCTGCATTGCGCCACATATTGATGAAACCCCGCTCGCGCAAGAAACGGTTAGCGATATGGTGCTACGTTTAGGAAAGCAAAAAGCAGCACGTATTGCGCAAGATCACCCAAATGCAGTCATCATTGCCTCCGATCAAAGTGCTGAATGTGATGGTGTGAAGCTAGGAAAACCTGGCAATCATCAAAAGGCATTAGAACAACTCAGCTTAATGCAAGGTAAAAAAGTAACTTTTTATACCAGCCTAATATTACGCAGCCCTGAAACGGAACAAATCCACAGTGATGAAACACACGTTATTTTTCGCCATTTAACAACAGCGCAGCTTAATCATTATTTAGAACAAGAAAAACCTTACGACTGTGCTGGCGCGTTCAAGTCGGAAGGATTAGGGATTTGTTTATTTGAGCGCATTGATAGTCATGACCCTAGCGCACTCATTGGCTTGCCATTAATTAAATTAGCCAATTGGCTAACTGATGAGAGACGATTGCTTTCATCGAGTTAAGCTTTTTTGATCTACTAACCACAACGACATTGCTCCGTTTGTATTCCTTACGGTAAACTACGCAGTTCTATTTTTATTTTCATTACGATAACAAGGTTTCTTTTATGTCGTCAGCGCAACGCCGTCTGCTGGTTACCAGCGCCCTACCATATGCCAATGGTCCGATTCACCTAGGGCATATGGTCGAATACATTCAAACGGATATCTGGGTGCGTTTTCAGAAGTTGATGGGACACAATTGCACCTACGTGTGTGCCGACGATGCACACGGCACACCAATTATGTTGCGTGCACAAAACGAAGGCATTACGCCAGAAACCTTGATTGGTCGTATTTGGCAAGAACACACACGCGACTTTTCTGGCTTTGGTATCGGTTTTGATCATTACCACAGCACCCACTCCGATGAAAATAAAGTATTAGCGCAAGGTATTTATATTAAACTGCGCGATGCTGGCTTAATTAGCGAAAAAGACATTGAGCAAGCCTTTGACCCTGTTAAAGAAATGTTTTTACCTGATCGTTTCGTCAAAGGCGAATGCCCGAAATGCGGGGCAAGCGACCAATATGGCGACAGTTGTGAAAGCTGTGGTGCTACCTATAGCCCGCTTGACATGAAAAACCCTGTTTCGACCATTACAGGCGCAACACCGATTGCTAAAACCTCGCGTCACTACTTTTTTGACTTGCCTAAATTACAAGAATGGTTATCAAACTGGATTCGTAGCGAGGGGCGCTTGCCGTCTCAGTTAGTCAACAAACTAGACGAATGGTTTAAAGATGACTTGCAAGCATGGGACATCTCGCGTGACGCGCCTTATTTTGGCTTTGAAATTCCTGATACGATCGATAAATTTTTCTATGTGTGGCTCGATGCCCCCATCGGCTACATGGGTAGCTTCCGTGCTTATTGCGACAAATCTGGCGTTAATTTCGATGATTATTGGAAAGCAGATAGTGATACCGAACTCTATCATTTTATTGGTAAAGACATCGTTTATTTCCATACGCTATTTTGGCCGTCGATGTTACATGCAGCTGGCTATCGCACGCCGACTGCTGTGTTTGCGCATGGCTTTTTGACCGTTAACGGTCAGAAGATGTCAAAATCGCGTGGAACATTTGTGACAGCTGAAGCCTACCTAAAACACTTACCAGCACAAGCATTACGCTACTATTTTGCAGCAAAATTATCGAGCCGTGTCGAAGATATTGATTTGAGCATGGAAGACTTTGTGCAGCGCGTCAATAGTGACTTAGTGGGTAAACTGGTGAATATTGCTAGTCGTTGTTCGGGCTTTGTGCATAAGTTTTTCGAGGGTAAGTTAGCAACATTAGATGCAGAACATAGCGCATTACTAACCCCTTATCAACAAGCTGGCGCGAATATCGCCAATTTATATGAACAACGAGAGTTTGCTCATGCCATGCGCGAAATTATGGCACTAGCGGATAATGCCAATGCGTGGATTGCCGAAGTCGCACCTTGGCAACAAGCCAAAGATGAAGCAAAGCGTGAGGCTTTGCATCAATCAACAACATTGGCGATCAATATTTTCCGCGTGCTCATGGTGTATTTATCGCCCGTTTTACCAGAAATGGCTGCACAAGCACGCACTTTCTTAAATGAGGGTGGTTGGACTTGGCAGAGTGCGCAAACGGCATTAGAAGATCATGCCATTGCACCTTATTCTGCTCTATTTACCCGTTTAGAACTCAAACAAGTCGAGGCTATGATGACTGAAAATGCCGCCCAAGTTGCCGCCCAACCACAACAGAAACAGGAAACAACTACTGCCACTGTCGCACCTACAGCAATCGAAAAAACCGAATTGGCTTTAGAGCCGATTGCGGACGAAATCGCCATTGAAGACTTCATGAAAATCGATTTGCGTGTGGCACGTATTGTTAAAGCTGAATCCGTTCCTGAAGCCGATAAACTCGTTAAGCTCACCTTAGATATTGGCGTTGGCACGCGTCAGGTATTTGCGGGCATTAAATCGGCTTACAGCCCGGAACAACTCGAAGGTCGATTGACGGTGATGGTTGCTAACCTCAAGCCACGCAAAATGCGTTTTGGCATGTCGGAAGGCATGGTACTCGCAGGCAGTGGCGATGGTGGACTTTATTTGTTAGCACCTGATTCGGGTGCGCAACCTGGGATGCGAGTGAAGTAAGGTTATCGTAGTAAGGATGACATCTCAATGAGTAAAGAAGGCGTTTCATTAGCTATAAAAAATGTTGTTAGCGATATGATGGAGAAGGTTTTAGAAAATGTTCTGATTAAGAATCCGTTCATTGTAGAGCAACATCATGCGTCAAAGCCTTTATATGCTGCACTTGTACCTGATGAAATTTTTAAAGGTTCTCATTTTGAACGGCGTTTTGTTACGCCTTTTGGGGGTGTTTGGGAAAAACTAGCCCAAGTTGTGGCGCAAGAAGCACACGGTTTCAGCGCAACACAACATACTATTTCGGGACAAATAAGCGATGAAAGACTACGCAGAATACAAGAAACACTTAATAACTTAGAAAATAAAAAAACAAAGCAAAAACCAAGTTGGCAACAAGAGTTAGACTATATTTTAGCAGGTGATGGTGAGCTAATTCCTGTCACGGTTATTTGCGACTTATATATAGAAAACTTGGTTACCAACAAGAAATATGCCTTTGAACTTAAAGGACCTTTGCCCAATAGCGATCAGACAAAGGTCAGTAAAGAAAAGTTATTTAAATTATTAGCAATGGAAATCCCACAAGTTGATCATGCTTACTTTGCATTGCCTTACAATCCATATGGCTCAAAAGAAAGTTATACTTGGTCATTTCCTAAAAGATGGTTTGATATGCAACATGATGATTGCGTATTAATCGCGGAAGAATTTTGGAATTTAATTGGTGGCGATGGGACTTATACAAATTTTATTTCCGAAATCAATGCTCTTGGAAGTGAATACAAAGAAAGGATATATCGAGAATTTCTAGGAATAGAACCTCCTGAGAGTAGCAATACAGGTTTTTTAAGATAATGAACGATAAAACAAAGTTCACGTTTATTGACCTTTTTTCTGGTATTGGTGGTTTTCGATTAGCCCTAGAGTCTGTGGGTGGCTGTTGCATCGGTTTTAGTGAAATCAACACTGATGCGATTAACACCTACACACTTAATTTTTCAGAGAAAAAAGAACTTAACTTAGGTGATATCACGAAGATTCATGACTTGCCACCTCACGACTTATTAACTGCTGGTGTTCCTTGCCAAAGTTGGTCTATTGCAGGAAAAAATTTAGGTTTTGATGATGATCGTGGTCAGCTTTGGAATGATACAATCTACTTGTTAAATAAAGCAAAACCAAAAGCTTTTATCTTTGAAAACGTCAAGGGGTTAGCGGATCCTAGAAATAAAGATGCTTTAGCTTACATTATGCAAAGGATTAAAGATGCAGGATACCATGCTAATTATTATGTCTTAAATTCTTTTGATTATGGCGTACCACAAAGCAGAGTAAGAATTTATATTATTGGTTTTTTAGAAGCTCGTTTTCATGACAAGTTTTCACTTCCAGAAAATAATATTGGTTATATAAGGTTAAAAGATATTATAAAAGAATATCAATTTTTAAGTTTTTCAGAGACTCGTGCAGATACAGCAACAAAAAAACAAGGCATGAGCTTATCTAGCAATAACAATGGTCATAATGATTACTTTTTATTCAATGATTTAAGAGATGGTGATACGACAATTCACTCTTGGGACATATTAGAAACGACTGAACGTCAAAAGCATATTTGTTTATTACTACTCAAAAATAGAAGAAAAAAACTATATGGTAATTTAGATGGAAACCCATTATCGATTACGCACTTTCAAAATTTAGATAAAACAATAACATTAGATGAAATTAACGATCTTATCAAACTCAATATTCTAAAGCAAATTAATTATTCATTTAAAATAAATAAAAAAATAGAAAAATTATTAGGCGATAATGAAAAACTATTGCTATCTTATATGCATACTGACATCTTTTCAATGTGCGACTTAAAAATAAAGAAAACACTGAAAAATATAAAACTTTCAGAAACATTGGCATCATTGCGTGAGAAATCAATGATCGACTGTATCGAAGTAAGATATGATTTTAAGAACAGCAAAATTAGTACTGGACTTTTTGGTATTAATAGAATTTTCTTGCTAACATCAAATATTTTTCCAACTTTAGTGGCAAGTGATTCAAATGATTATATTTCAACTCACAAAATTGAAGCAAAAAATAAAGAAGAATATAAACAAGAATTTATCAAAGAAGTGTATCAGAAAAAAAACTTTAGAAAGATAAAAAAAGAAGAAGCATGTTTGATTCAAGGATTTCCTGAAACTTATCAATTATCAGATAATCGATCGGTATGGATGAGACTGATTGGTAATAGCGTCTCAGTCCCTGTTATTAAGTTATTAGCAGATTCTATTATTAAAACAGGTGTATTTAATTCTCAAGTAGAAAAAAGCATTATTGCTGATGAACATATTCAACAAAACATTAAAACACACGTTATTGCCCAGCTCCCTTTATTTCCTGACAAGACTTCAACGCCCTATTTACAAAATGTGAACAATCCAATGAATCATGAGATAACAAGCGCATGAGCGACATTGTTTTTATCCTCATCAGTACCGTTCTGGTGAATAACTTTGTACTGGTTAAGTTCTTAGGACTTTGCCCTTTTATGGGTGTGTCTAAAAAAGCGGATAGTGCGCTGGGCATGGGGTTAGCGACAACCTTTGTCCTGACCTTATCCAGTATTTTGTCTTATCTCGTGCATACTTACCTGTTAGTGCCTTTTGATATTGAATTTTTACGCACGGTTGCCTTTATTCTCACCATTGCAACCGTTGTTGGTTTTACCGAGGTAGCAATGCGTAAATTATCCCCCATGCTTTACTCTATTTTAGGGATTTATTTACCGCTCATTACCACAAACTGCATTGTTTTAGGCGTGGTAATGATTAATGTACAGGAACAGCATAATCTATTACAAGCTGGACTATATGGCTTTGGTGCAGGCGTTGGCTTTGCACTTGTTTTAGCCCTATTTGCCAGCCTACGCGAACGTATTGCCGTTGCCGATGTTCCAGTTGCCTTTCAAGGAAGTGCGATTGCTTTGGTCACTGCTGGTATTATGTCGATGGCGTTCATGGGCTTTGCAGGATTGGTAAAGTGAGTGAAGTCGGTGCGATTATTCTTTTTACACTCTTAGCATTAGGCTTTGGTGCGTTACTCGCTTGGGCAGCGAAACGCTTTCATATTGATGGTAATCCCTTAGTTGGGCAAATCGATGCCATCCTGCCACAAACCCAATGCGCACAATGTGGTTACCCTGGATGCAAACCTTACGCGCAAGCGATTGCTAATGATGAAGCGGATATTAACCTGTGCGTTCCAGGTGGCGAAGAAGTGGTGATTGCCCTATCAGAACTGACAGGTAAAGAAATCAAGCCTGTCATCGCAGAAGCAAAACCCAAAATGTTCGCTTTTATTAAAGAAGAAGACTGCATTGGTTGTGTGAAATGTATTACCGCCTGCCCTGTCGATGCGATTGTTGGTGCTGCTAAATTTACCCATACTGTCATTACGCACGAATGTACAGGCTGTGAGTTGTGTATTCCTGTCTGCCCAACCGATTGCATTATCATGGTTGAACCCACCATCACACAGGGTAATTGGCAATGGCCAAAACCAGCTGGACCGATTGGCGAAGGAGTCACGTCATGATGATCGGACAACTGGTCGAAAAAATCGATACATGGTTGCATCGATTGCGTGAAAAGGTTAATTTTCATGGTGGTGTTCATCCAGCGCAAAATAAACTGATTTCAACGCAACAGCCAATTCAAACACTACCATTTGCTGAAAAACTCATCTTACCACTGAATCAACATATCGGTCCTGAGTCTGTGCCTTTGGTGAAAGTTGGTCAGCATGTCTTAGCAGGTGAAATGATTGCACGCTGCGCCCCTCCCTTGGGTGTGCCTTTGCATGCACCAACATCGGGCACAATTACCGATATTGGTGACTACCCTATTGCTCATGCTTCTGGCATTTTTAGTCGCAGTATTGTGCTCACACCCGATGGTCTTAATAAAATGGCAGTATTTACCCCACGCCATATCCCGACTAGCCCACAAAGCCTGAAAGCGATTTTATTGCACTCTGGTATTATTGGCATGGGTGGTGCAGGCTTTCCTAGCTTTCGTAAAATTGCCAATCATAAAGGTCAAATTCATACCCTAATTGTCAATGGTGCTGAGTGTGAGCCCTTTATTACTTGTGATGATATGCTGATGCGCGAACGTCCTACTGCTATTATCGAAGGCGCACTTATGGTCGCTAACGCCCTTGGCGCAATGCGTGTTCTCATTGGTATTGAAGACAACAAACCTGAAGCCTT
The DNA here is from genome assembly GCA_020726325.1 of Thiomicrospira cyclica. GTDB lineage: Bacteria > Pseudomonadota > Gammaproteobacteria > Thiomicrospirales > Thiomicrospiraceae. Next base: position 26,474 of record DYST01000002.1, read on the forward strand.
CGCGGCGCTGATGCTTGCCAAGAAAACATCAACGATTAACCTCGAAATTGTGCAAGTACCAACCATTTACCCGATGGGTAGCTCCGATCAGCTCATTACCCAATTAACAGGGCAAGAAGTACCAAGCGATGGGCGAAGCAGTGACTTGGGTTTAATTATGTTTAACGTCGCCACCCTTGCTGCCGTTTATGATGCGGTCAGCGTTGGTAATCCAGTCTTAAATCGTGTTGTTACCATGACAGGCTTTGCCATCGACAAACCGTGTAATGTCGAAGTCCCAATTGGCACACCCTTTGAACATCTTGTGCACTGGGCAGGACTAAAACAACAAAATGCACAATGGCTCATGGGCGGTCCTATGATGGGTATTCCTGTTACTAATTTTCAAACCCCTGTCATTAAAACAACGAATTGTATTTTAGTTAATCCGCCTGAACCCGAAGCCGAAATTCTACCCTGCATCCGTTGTGGTGCATGTATGGACGCTTGCCCGATTAATCTGTTACCGCAACAGCTTTATTGGCATGCCAAAGCAAATGAACTCGAAAAACTCGAAGCTTTGCACCTTAAAGATTGTATTGAATGCGGGTGTTGTGCTTACGTCTGTCCCAGTCATATCCCGTTAGTGCAATATTATCGCCACGGCAAAGTCGCAGTTCGCACTGCCAATGCCGATAAAGCAGCCGCTCAATACGCCAAACAACGTCACGAAGCCCAGTTAGCACGTCGCGCAGCCGACGAAAAAGAACGTAGCGAACGCCTCGCCGCTAAACGTGCCGCCATGATGGCTGCAGATGAGGCAGCTCAAGCAGCAGAAGCACCAAAGGAACTCACTTAATGAATCGATTACAATCATCTCCCTACAACTGGGGACAGCAAAATGTCCGCCAAGTGATGTTTACCGTACAACTGGCTGCAACGCCTGCCCTGTTTGTCCATGCCTACTTTTTTGGTATTGGTATTTTTATCCAGATGCTGATTGCCTTAACCGTTGCCCTGAGCGCCGAAGCCGCTATGCTCTATCTGCGCAACAAACCGATTAAACCTTATTTAACTGACTGGTCAATTATTTTAACCGCGCTCGATATTGTTTTTTGTTTACCACCTACCTCTCCGTGGTGGATTGTTGCCAGTGCGGTGCTATTTGCAGTCATTTTAGCGAAGCACGTATTTGGTGGCTTGGGTTATAACATTTTTAATCCCGCGATGGCAGGCTACGCCTTTGTGCTGATTTCTTTTCCAGCCGTCATGACTGTTTGGCACTTGCCCAATGCGCTCATCGCCAATCCGCTCGATGCGTGGCAAACCGTTCAGCTTATTTTTACCAGCACCTTGCCCGATAGTATCAATATTGATGCACTGACAGGGGCAACCCCCTTAGAAGCAACTCGCACAGGATTATTAAACGAGCAAACGCTCAGTAGTATCTTTAATCATGAAGTGATTTTTCAAGGTGGACAATTAGCGAATAGTTCTTTTTGGATGAATATCAGCTTTTTGCTGGGTGGCTTATTTTTACTCTATCGTGGTGTGATTCGCTGGCAAATGCCTGTTGGCTTTTTGCTGGCAATGACACTACTCGCAAGCATGTTTCATGAAATTAACCCCGAACGCTACGCCAGTCTGAGCTTTCATCTTTTTTCTGGCGCGACCATGTTGGCAGCATTTTTCATCATTACCGACCCAGTTACAGGCAGTACCACCCCAAGCGGACGCTTGTATTTTGGACTTGGTGCGGGTGTTTTGGTATATGTCATTCGTACATGGGGTGGCTATGCTGATGCCGTTGCCTTTGCGGTACTACTCATGAATATGCTTGCGCCTTGGATTGATGCCATGACTGTGCCACGTGTTTATGGGCATGGTATAGCGAGTAAGCCGCATGAACATTAAATCGATGTTACGCCCTGCCTTGATCCTCGCTGCATTTGCTGCTGGTGCTGCGATATTGTTAGCACTTGTCTATCACAATGCAGCGCCAATTTTGGCACAACATCAACAAGAAGCCTTATTGGCACAGCTCAATAGCCTCATTCCTGCCAATCGTTATAACAATGACCTAACAACAGATACGCTTGATGTAACCGCCCCCACATTAGACGCAAAAAAACCTGTCAGGATTTTTCGAGCGCGTTTAGATAATAAACCCATTGCCAGTTTATTATTAGTCACAGCCCCCAACGGCTATAGCGGTGACATTCATTTGCTCGTTGCGATTTGGGCAAATGGCAGCGTCGCAGGTGTGCGCGTCTTATCACATAAAGAAACCCCTGGACTGGGGGACTATATTGAGGATAAACGCAGTCCGTGGGTGCATCAGTTTGAAGGCAAATCATTGAAAGAACCTGCTCCAGAACGCTGGAAAGTGAAAAAAGATGGCGGTATGTTTACTTACAATACAGGGGCGACCATTACCCCACGTGCGATTGTTGGTGCAATAACGCGCACGCTAAGATGGGTGTCAGAACATCAAGATATCGTTTACCAAAACAAAACAGGAGCGCGACCATGAATGAGCGCATGTTGGGCTATCGCAAAATTTTTATGGATGGCATTTGGCACAATAACCACGCCCTCGTTGCCTTGCTTGGATTATGTCCCCTGCTTGCAGTGAGTAATAATGTGGTCAATGCGTTAGGATTAGGAATTGCCACAACCTTTGTCCTTGTTATGTCGAATGTTAGTATTTCACTCATTCGTTCTTGGATTACAGCAGAGATTCGTATTCCTGTTTATGTCACGGTGATTGCTGCCCTCGTCACCGCAGTCGATGTCATCATGGAAGTGATGATGCCCAGCCTACACCTTGTACTGGGTATTTTTATCCCACTGATTGTCACCAACTGTATTATTTTGGCACGTGCTGAAGGCTTTGCCAGTAAAAATACCGTTGACCTTGCCTTTATTGATGGCATTGCCATTGGTCTAGGGTTTACCCTTGCCTTGGTATTCTTGGGCGGGATGCGTGAGCTGTTAGGCAATGGTACCTTGTTCGCACAAGCCAATATGCTCTTTGGCAGTGTGGCGGATAACTGGACAATTCATGTTTTGCATTTGGACTATGGCGTGTTGCTGGCAATTTTACCGCCAGGAGCGTTTATCGGGCTAGGGCTAATGATTGCCGCGACCAATATCATCAAAGCGAAACAAAAGAAAAAACAACAGCAAACGATTAGTGTGGCGATTACAGATATTGGGTTGGTGACGAAATAACGCGATACCCTCATCTTAACCTTCTCCCAGAGGGAGAAGGAATCTCGCAGTAAAGCGCCACTACCCTTAGCATGGCAATACATGCTAAGATAAGCTACAAACTTAGACTTGTGAGTCTAATGCACTAAAATAAATAGGTATGATATGAGTAGAAAAAAAATAGGATATATTGCCTTTATCTGCAGTTTTGCATTAGTCGCTTCGGCTCATGCGAGCACAGGTTTAATGACGTTGTTTGAGCAAGCGCAAACGCAAGATGCCAAGCTAGCACAAGCAAAAGCACAATTACAGGCAGATCAAGAAATCATCAATCAAGCAAGAGCGGTATTGATGCCGAATCTTGCTGGTCAAGTTGCTTATCAAAGCAATGACTATTCAAAGCCTGTATTTATGGCAGCAAAAGAAAGCCTACAAGAAAAACTTGTGTTATCTCAATCTTTATTCGATGCTAGTGCTTGGGCAAGGTATGAACAGGCAAAGGGATTGCTAGAGCAATCCTTGTTGCAATATCAACTAAGCGAGCAAGATTTAATATTACGTCTTAGTCAGGCTTATTTTGATGTGTTACGGGCGCAACAGTTACTCGCATTGACAGTTGCGCTGAAAGAATCTACGGGTAAACAGCGCGATAAAATCAGTGAAGGGGTGCGTGTTGGCTTAACCAACCCTGTTGATTTGTTAGAAGTACAAGCGCGTTATGATTTAGCAGAGTCAGATGAAATCAATGGACAGAATCAGCTTTCTATTGCGACTGAATCATTAGCGCGTCTGATTCGCGCAGCAACTGTTCCTAACTTAAAAATACTTACCTTAGATACCGCGCTTAGTTCTTTAACTGAAAAGCCAACTATTTTAGCAGATCGCTATGCAAGTCAAAACTTAAGTGTCAAGTTAAATCAGCAAAAATTACTGATTAGTGAGCATGAAGTAGATGCACAACGAGCAGGTCACTATCCCACCTTAGCACTGCAAGCGACTGTTGCTAATCAAGATGGCTTATTAAGCAGCACAACAAGTACAAGCCCTTATCCTTACCAAATGAATAGTATTGGTTTGGTATTAAATGTACCGCTATATGCTGGTGGCATGGTGAGTAGCCAAGTACGCAAAGCAGAATATTTACGCACTGCCAATCAAGAAGGATTGCGTAATAGCAAAGAACAGGCTCGACTCGACATTCTGACACTAGCGAAAACCGTTACTTTGGGTCCAAGCCGTCTTATGGCGCTGCGCAATGCGGTTAAGTCGAGCGATGCTTTTTTGGCAGCAGCAGAAGAGGGTAATCGCGTGGGCATGAAAGATTTGGTCGATGTGCTCAATGCTCGTACCCAATTATTAAAGGCAAAACAAGATTTAGCCAATGCGTTATATGACGATGTCATGAATCGTTTGCGCTTAAAGTCAGCGCAAGGTCAATTATCTGTTGATGATTTAGCCGCAATTGAAGCTTATTTGCGTGATTCGAGTTAGGGGAGTCATCATGAGTTTAGCGGAAGTTGTTTATCAAACCATTAAGCCATTGCCAGAAGACATGATTCGTGAGGTGCTTGATTTTGCCTTGTTTGTGCAGCAAAAGGCAGAAAAAAAAGAATGGAAAAACTTAATCGATGCACAGACGCTGAGTTTTTCTGATTGGGACAACTTAGAAGATGAGGTCTGGAATCATGCTCCAACCTTGTGATTTAGTGTTGATTCCTTTTCCATTTACGGATTTATCTGCGACAAAAAAACGTCCCGTTTTGGTGCTAAAATCACCGAACAGTCAGGGTGATTTTATGGCGGTACAAGTGACCTCTCAATCTGGCTACGTGGATTCTGTTGTTGTGTCTGCTGATGATCTTGTTTTAGGTTTTTTACCAAAAGTAAGTTATGTGCGTACCAGTAAGTTAATTACCTTAAATCAAACACTTGTCGTTGCATCTATTGGTAAAATTTCTGCTACTGCTTTTGCGTCTATTCATCAAGAAGTTTGTAATCAAATGACTTGTTTTTCTTGCGAAGGATAAATTGTGTCTAAAAAATTAGTATGGATTGCGGTTGGTGTTGTGATTGCCGCTGGTGCTTTCGTTGCGATTAAAAGCAAACAAGCTAAGAATGATGCGTTTGTCGCGCCCGTGATTGCACCGATTTTGGTATCATCAATGACTGCTAATCTTGCCCCCGTTACCTTAACACAACCAACGCAAGTAACCGTAAAAGCCGAAATTGAGCAGTTACTAACCGCGCGTTTAACCGCGCAAGTCGTTTCTTTGCCTGTGCGTGAAGGTGATGTAGTTAAGGCTGGCGACCTGTTAGCTCAGTTGGATGATAAATCGAGTCGTGCTGATCTGTCGGTCGCTGATGCTCAATTAGCACAATACAAACTTGAGCAAGCGAGCATTAAAGATCAAGTTGATGCGGCTAAACTCGATTGGCAAGCACAAAAAGATACCTTGTCGCGTTTACAAAAGCTTGCCTTAGTTAAAGCAGCAAGCGAAGATCAAATTCAGCAACAAAGTGTACGTGTCGCACAAGCAGAGCAACGCTTGACTGCTGCGCAATCGCAGTATAAAGCCTACGATGAACTCTTAACCGCACGTAAAAAACAAGCCGAAGCCGCCAAAGGTGCCTTGGGTTATGTGCAGCTTAAAGCGATGCAAGCGGGTATTGTCAGCGAACGCTTAGTGCAAGAAGGCGACATTGTCACGGCAGGTACGCCACTCATTCGTTTGGTAGGAGAAGGCGGTGATCGTCGCTTATTGGTGTCGTTACCTGTCGATGGACAAAAGCCTGCTGGATTGATGTGGCAAGACAAGCGCTTATCACTGATTGCTTGGCCAAGAGCCAATGCGCAAGGCTTATTGACATTTGAAGCACGTGTTCGTGATGATGCTTTGATACCGAATCAACAACTTGCCTTACCATTAGCAGTCTATTCGGGAGAAGGGATTGCCTTAGCATCCAATTGTTTTGTCCCCCACTCGCTCAAAGAGGCACAAGTATTAATCAACAACCAAGGCAAGGTCGATGTTGTTCCTGTCGTGCTTGATGCCGTTGGACAAGAGGGAGCGGTAACACAAAATCCGCGTTTACTCGGACAAGAAATATTATGTGCCTCGTCTGATATTTTAATTCGCATTATGGCAGGCAGAAATTATAAGGTGGCTGAATAATAATGCTGCTGGATAATAATTATCAATTGCTAGAGAAACAAAGGCAAAATGAACTTTTTCCAGAACTTGTTTTGCCACAAGAACATCGCTTTCCGAAACCGCAATATTTAGGTGCTAAATATGTTCTTAAAGATTGGATAGCAGGTTTTTTTCCAGCTAATGCCAAGAAAGCACTGGATGGTTTTGGCGGCACACAAAGCATCTCATTTATGATGAAGCAACGGGGGCTGCAAACAATTACCAATGATTTGCTTGCATTCAATCATCAAATTGGTTTGTCGCTCATTGAAAATAAAGAGTATCAGTTATCACAAAGTGAGTTGATGGCGCTATTTGAAACAAATAACAAACCATCAGATTGGTCATTAGTAGCACAAAATTTTAGTGGTTTATTTTTTGATGAAGCAACAGCGAAATTGTTAGATAACCTACGTTGGAATATTGAAAACTTATCTAATCCGTATCAAAAAGCATTCGCATTAACCATCATCAATAGAGCGATGATGCGCAAAACGACGATGGGGCATTTTGCGCATACACGAGCATTAGTTTATGCAGCAGATCCTGAACGATTAAAAAGAAATCGTAGTTTAGCGCGTCCAATAAAAGAATTAGCTCTTGAATTATTGCCAGAATATAATGCCGCTATTTTTGATAACAAACAAGAAAACCAGAGTTTTTGTGGTGATGTTTTAGAGCTGTTACCACAAATCAGTAATATTGACTTTGCTTATTTTGACCCACCTTATTGTGATAGTCATTCAGATTATCAGTCTTTTTATCACCTGCCAGAAACTTATACAGAGTATTGGCGAGATAAACAGTTTATTAATCAAACAAAGCGTTATGATCCACCAAGATATAGTGGATTTGATAAAAAAAGAGATATCTTGTCATCGTTTGAAGAGCTATTCCGACGTTCAGAAAATATTCCTGTTTGGTTAATTAGCTACAATGATCGAAGTTATCCTAAAGCAGAAGAGCTGGCAAGGATGATTGCTAAATACAAAGATGTGACTATAGAGGCGAAAGAATACAGTGAGGGGCGTGGTGGCAAGGGTAGCGTTGCAGGCAGTAGAGAGGTTTTATTTGTCTGTAAGCCAAAAACACAAGTTAGTGTTGCAATTGCATGGAGCAAAGAAATGGCAAGTGGTATAATCACTGGTCGAGTATTTTGATTGAACAATTATTTAAAAAACATCCTGTTGTATTGCCTACCGTTGGTCAGGTAAAAAAGGTAGACTTTTTTGTTGATGGAGTTCCGTTCGATCTTAAGGTAACTTATTTACCTGCTAACTTTATTGAAAAGAAGCGCAAGGAACTCGGATTAAAGCCTGAGTTAACAGAGCTCAAGCAAGCTGCAAAGCGTTTAAGTATTGTTTTTAATAAGGAATCAAAGCACGATGATATTTATTATGAAATTGCGCAAAAAATGCAAGATAAGGGTACGCAAGATTGCCTTAATGCTTTAGCAGCAATAAAAAAAATAAGGCTTGATATTTTGAATGAAGTTCGAGCAAATCCAAAATCATTAATTCAGAATCTTTATGAAGAGCAGGGAGAAATGCGTTTTGATGCCTCTAATCGATTGTTTTTGGTGTTAGTAGATTCGGCTGATTTTGATAATTCATGGAAGTTAAAACGGAACATGGACGCGTTAAGCCCAACAATTAGAGAGTATCTTGATAATTTTAAGTCAAAAGATATGGATGATTTGCGTATTAGTTTTCGTTATAAAGCGAAAGCGCAAGAGTTCAAAGTGCTTAGTGATGTTATCTTTGTAGTGCGTTAGATAAAGGAATTAATAGGATGTTCACTTGGTTTTTCAATCGCCCGTGGATTACAGGCGCGATGCTGTTATTGATGTCGATTATGGGTGTGATTGGCTACAACCTCATGCCGCGCAATTTGTATCCCGATGCCGAACGTCCGCAAGTGATGATTATTACCCAATTCCCAGGGGCATCTGCCGAAATTATGGCGCAGCAAATCTCACGCATGATGGAGCGTGAACTGTATAGTCTTAGTGGTATTCGTTTAGTACAAAGCACCAATCTTGATGGTTTTGCCGTTATTCGTACTGAGTTTGGCTATGAAAAAGGGTTAAACGGCGCACTTGCCGATGTTACAAACGCCCTTGAACGTATTCGTGCTAAGTTGCCAGCGGGTGTTTTACCCTATTCACTCTATCCGATGGGTAACTTTACCCCACCAGCATTGGTTTTGGCGGTCACGCCTAAACCAGAGTCAGGATTGAGTTTAGCGCAGACACGTTATTTAGTGGATAGTGATATTCGTCCAGCCTTTTTAAAACAATCTAATATTGCCAATGTCGAAATCTTTGGTGGTTGGCAATCAACCATTCGTATTGAGATTAATCCGAATAAACTGGTTGCACTGGGATTGAGCTTTGCTCAAGTAGCCGATGCAATTAAACAATGGCAAGCACAATTACCAATGGGCTCTTTATTGGGTGACGGACAGTCGTGGACATTCATTATTCCGGGTGAAAAAGCACACATTGACCAGCTTGCATTTTTGCCCGTCACACAGCAACTGAATCTTGGACAAATTGCACATATCGAATGGCGCGAGCAAGACAGATACAGTGCCTATATCGGTAATGGCAACCCAGCAATTGCTTTGTCGATTCAACGCCCACCGGGAGGAACCATTGCACAAGCATACAATGCGGCTATGTCGGTGTTACCCGAGGTACAAGCTAAATATCCCCTATTAAACATTAGCGTTACCGATACGCAAATGGATGTCGTTGTTCGTGCCAATGACAATATGTTTAATGCCTTATTAGAAGCTGTCTTGTTTGTTTCACTGGTGATGATGATTTTTTTAGCCAACTGGCGTGCTGTTGCAACGGCATTACTGTCTTTACCGTTAGTTTTTTTGGGAACAATGGCAATTTTGTGGTTATTTGGCAAAGAGCTAAATTTATTTGTCACCACTGGGGTGATTCTTGCCTTAGGTATGCTGGTTGATGATGCGGTTGTGGTGCTTGAAAACATCGAACGGCATTTAGAGGAATTGCACGAAGATATTAATGTCGCGGTGCGTGCTGGTATGAGCGAGATTGTCTCGCCTGTATGGGTTGGTAGTTTGGCAACCGTAGCAGTTTTGACCCCATTAATGTTTGTTGGTGACTATACCGAGCATGTCTTTAGTCATCTCATTTTTCCTGTTGTTATCGCGGTTTTTGTCTCCTATTTGGTGTCGATTACCTTTATTCCGCGCTTGGTGTGGTTTTGGTATCGCAATGGCATTCCGCCTAAAAACAAGATTGAGCGTGTGTTAGAAGCACATTATCAACGCCGCTGGGCACCGATTGCAGGTGCTTATATTGGCGGTTTACGTTGGGCAATGTTGGCGCGTTGGCGACGTTGGCTACTCATTATTGGTGCTTTTCTTATTTTGGTTATCAGTGGCAAAATCATTATGCCGACCATTGGTCAAGATGCTTTGCCTGCTGCAGATATGGGCATTGTGCAAATGCGCGTTCGCTTTGGTGAACAAGACAAGGTTAGCGATGTTGAGCGTAAGCTGTTGCCCGTACTCGAAACCTTAAACAAAGACCCATTGATGGTACGTTATGGTGTAACCATTGGTGCTGAAGCAGGTGTTACCTCTTTAGGGAGTGCTGCTTTGGCATCTGAAGCTGTGATTATGGCACATTTTACCTCACGCTTAGAACGTGACCAAACCAGTTGGCAAATCGCTGATGAATGGCGTGAAAAATTGGCGCAAATGCCAGGTGTTGTCGCTGTCGATGCATATGATTTTGGTAATACCATGACCAGCACGATTAAAGCCCCCATTACCTTGCGTTTAAGTAGCGATGACTGGCACAATTTACCACAAGCAGCCGAGCAAGTCATGGCAGCGGTGCAAGGCGTGCGCGGTGTGACATCTGTATCTTCGAATTGGTCTGGTTTTACGCAACAAGCACAACTCAAACTCAAGCCTGAACAATTGCTTAAATTTGGGCTAACACCTGAGAAATTAGCTGGACAATTACCATTACGCGGTGTACAGGCTGCAAATTTAACGCGCTGGTCAGCAAGTGAGTCTTTACCGATTCGTCTCATGCTTGATGCGCCTTATAACGAACAGCCACAGACCTTAATGATGTACCCTGTACAAATTCCTGCAGGCACCAGTGTGCCCTTAAGTGCCTTAGCTGATATTGAAATGGTGCAACAGCCAATGTTACTGGCAACAGACGAATTGCAATATACCCTTGATTTATTGGTTTATCGCGATCATCGCGCCTTAAACCATTTACTCGATGATATTGATCTTGCACTAAAATCTGTTTCATTGCCGACAGGGGTGACTTGGCATGATGCGGGCGACAATGCGCAAGGTCTAGAAGCCAAGGCTCGAATGATGAATGGCTTAGGTGTCGGTATTTTGTTGTTGACGATTATCCTTATTGCTGCTTTTTCGAGTATTCGTATGGCGCTATTGACTGTTGCCATCTTACCCTTAGCTGCAATTGGTGGTTTGTGGGGGCTGATGTTTTTTGGTAAAGCATTTGCCCTGCCTGCCTTGCTAGGTATCATTTTGCTGTTTTCAATTATTGTTAAGAACGGTATTTTGTTGATGGAGTTTATCCATAAGCATGAGCATCAGATGTCTGCGGTGCAAGCAGCAGAAGAAAGCATCAAACTCCGTTTTCGTCCGATTTTGATGACGGCTCTGGCAACCATTGCGGGTATGATTCCCATTGCTTTGGAGCGTTCAATTGGATTAGAGCGGTTATCACCGTTATCGGATGTTGCTATTTTTGGTTTATTGGTCGGAACGGTGCTCAGTCTACTACTCTTACCAATGCTCTATTTATGGGGTACTACTCAGACTGCCGAGTAATCGATTGAACAAAAGAAATAATAGCTGATGTTATCTTAGTTTTTGTGCTGCGGTATTTTTGAATCGGTAATTAATTTTTATGCTATGATTAGTGTCCTTTATAAGTTTTTTTGCTTAAAAAAGTCTAAAGTTTCGAGAGATGATTAATGTCAAAGTTTACGATTAATTCCGATAAATCTATTTTTAGATTACTCATTCTGGTTATGTTATTCGCTGTTAGCATAGCCATTATTGTGTTATCTATTATTTTTTATCACAACATGATTGCACCTGTTCAGAGTAAAGTTTTTTCTGAAACCGCTGAGTTAATGCATAAAGAATTACAGCTGCGTCTGATTGCGAAAGAGGATTCTGTTATTTCTGTCGCTGTTGGCTTAGCGCGTGATCAGCGCGTCATTAATGGTCTTGCTAATGATAATCGTGATGAAATTCTCACTGTCATTAAAGACATTAGTGCTGATTATGCGAGAGTGAGCCAATATAGAATGATGCGCGCTCAGGTTATCGATAAAGACCAAACTATTCTCGCACGTTCGTGGGATCTCTCTTTTTATGGTCAAAAAATACCGCACCCACTTGCTAAAAAAGTATCCGAAACACAACAAGCTGCAGCCAGTTTCGGTATTGGTAATTCAGGCGTGGGTGTAATTGGCTTTGCCCCCGTGATGCAGGATAAATCCTTTCTTGGTATGGTTTCGATTACACAGAATATAGGCTCTATTATTAGAGGATTGAAAGAGCAAAAAATTGATTGGGTTATGTTAGTTTATAAACCAACATTAGTGGCGCGTACAGCAGGTGAGCTACCAGCAGCTTATCAAAAACATCCAGAGATTGCACCCGACACGTTATTGGCACATCCCAGTTTTTTCCCTCAAGAGTCTGTTGATCGGGTTAAAAATTATGTTTTACCATTACAGCCAAACTTAGAAGCAATAGAAGCTATCGTTGATGGTCAATTTATTACGAGTAAGCGCATCTATGATGAATCTGGCAGACTTATTGGGCAACATATTTTGATGCAAGATGCTACACCAGTATTAAGTAGAGTTGGGGAAACTGAACGTCATATTATGCTGGTTAGCTCAATTGAGCTGCTTGTTTTGGCATTAATGGTCGTTTTACTTTTGTTGTTAGTGCGTCGTTTGATTATTAATCCGTTGGCTGTTGTGACGAATACCGTAAGCCAAGTTATTCAAACAGGTGACTTTACGCGTCGTTTACCAGTAGAAGGACACAATGAAATCGAGCAGATGAAAGAACAGCTCAATACACTATTGGCGCATTTTTCTTTTGCCATTCATGAAGCTAATGAGTCAGTATCCGCTGCAGCAAATGTTGATTTTACGCGCAAAATGCAAGGTAAATTTATTGGTGACCTTAAAACCTTGCAATTTGGTATCAATAATGCCATTGCCGACTTACACCAAACACATGATATGTTGACATATGCAACGCAGGCAAAAGCACAATTTTTAGCGAATATGAGTCATGAAATTCGCACCCCGATTAACGGTATTGTCGGCATGTTAACTTTATTGCAGGGAACAGCACTAACAGAAGAGCAAACGGAACATTTGCGTTTAGCTCGCAGTTCGTCTGATTTGCTATTGGGTGTGGTGAATGATGTTTTAGACTTCTCTAAAATCGAAGTTGGCAAAATGACGATTGAACAAGTGCCTTTTAATATTAAAGAGGTATTGTCGAATACGCGTAGTGTTTTTGCACAAGTAGCACAACAAAAGGGCTTATCGTTAGATTATGACATCGCTCAAGAGATCAGTGAGTTTATCATTGGTGACCCTTTACGTTTGCGTCAGGTAATCACCAATTTACTGTCTAATTCGATGAAGTTTACCGAAACGGGTGGCGTTCATTTATCGGTATTTTTGAGCACAGGTGGTTTGCGCTTTGAAGTCAAAGATACAGGAATTGGTATGACAGAGGAAGTGAGGGTAAGACTCTTTCAGAGTTTCTCGCAAGCGGATGCTTCTACCAGTCGTAAGTTTGGTGGGACGGGGCTAGGCTTAACGATTAGTAAAGAGTTAGTTCATCTCATGGGCGGTGAAATTAGTGTTAGCAGTGAGTTTGGCAAGGGAACATGTTTCTGGTTTGACTTGCCTTACAAACCTACTGCTACACCAAAAGACAGCAATGTTGTGCAAGACTTTGTTAGTTTTACAGATAAGCACATTCTTTTGGTTGAAGATAATATCGTCAATCAAAAAGTGGCAACCAAACTGATTGAAAAATTTGGGATTCGTGTGACTGTGGCAGAGAATGGTCAAAAAGCATTAGACATACTCGGTGAACAGCAGGTTGACCTCGTGTTTATGGACTGTCAAATGCCTGTTATGGATGGCTATACTGCCACACGTGTCTTGCGTCAACAGGAATTCAAAACACCGATTGTTGCCATGACTGCTAACGCCTCAGCACAGGATCGTGCTGAATGCATTGCTTGTGGCATGAATGATTTTATTGCTAAACCTTATCAGCTGCACGAGCTATCGGCAATTTTACAGCGTTGGTTGCCTAGAGATTAATGCATGGCTAAGTGGCTTGTTCGATTTTGTTTACACTTATTAACGCGCTTATCGTTTGTTGGCTCACTGCCTAATGTGCAATCGCATCAGGGCTTATTAGTTGTTGCTAATCATCAGTCGTTATTGGATGGAATCATTTTGTGGGCATATTTGCCAGAGTCGCCATTATTTGTGATTCATCAACAAGTTGCTGATAGTATTCGGATGCGCTTTATTTTGCGTGCTTGCGATTATGTTGTGGTCGAAAGCCAAAACCCGACCTCCATGAAGGCGGTAATTAAAGCCTTGCGCTCAGGACGTGTTGTGGTACTCTTTCCCGAGGGACGTGTGACCAATACGGGTGCGCTAATGAAGGTTTATGATGGCGCAAACTGGCTTATAAAACATGCTAAAGTGCCCATTTTTCCTGTTTATCTCGATGGTTTGGCTTGGAGCTATTTTGGTGCGCTATCAAAAGACCAACCTCGATTTTTGCGTCCTAGCGTTACCGTTTATTGGTTACCACTCATCACAATACAAGATCCCATTCATGGTGATGCTGCTGCATTATTAAAGCAAATGATGGTTGATGCACGGTCGCGAGCTGGCTTGTGGCTGTCGGTTTATCGGGCTGCAAAGCGTTGGGGGGTTTTTCGTCAGTTGGTTGAAGATGGCGATGGTAATCGTTGGTCGTATTGGCGATTATTATGGCAAGGCTTAGTGTTGCGTGGGCTATGGCATGATTTACCTGCAACTGAGAAAGTTGGTATTTTACTGCCTAATCGTCCACTGACTTTGGCAACCTTGTTGGGCGTTTGGTCAACAGGACGTAGTGCTGCACTATTAAACATTACCGCAGGTGCTGCAGGTATTGCCGCTGCTTGTGAGGTAGCTGGTATCAAACGTGTCGTGTCGTCACGCGCTTTTTTAGCTGCCATTAATGCCAGTGCTTTGCCCGATGCAATGACTCAGGTTGAATGGCTGTGGCTTGAAGATGTAAAACCAACATGGCAGGACAAAAAAATAGCGTTATTGACCTTGTTAGCACCGTCATCACTTCCCACAGTGATGCCAGATGATGAAGCAGTGGTACTGTTTACTTCTGGTTCTGAAGGCAAACCGAAAGGGGTTTCTTTATCGCATGATAATATTCTTGCCAATGTCGCACAAACTTGTGCTGTGCTCGATTTTTCGCCTGCGGATAAGTTTTTTATTGCCTTGCCGTTATTTCATTCGTTTGGCTTGACCGTTGGTGCTTTGCTGCCGCTGTTGCAAGGGATTCCGTTGTTACTCTTTACCAGCCCATTACACGTTAAAGTGATTCCAGAACTCATTTATGATCGTAATTGCACGGTATTGTTTGGCTCGAGTAGTTTTTTAAGCCAATGGGGACGTAGTGCGTCGCATTTTGATTTTCATCGTTTACGTTATGTGATTGCGGGCGCAGAAAAGTTACAACCAGCAGTGCGTGAGCTGTGGCTAGACAAGTTTGCCATTCTGATTTTTGAAGGCTATGGTGTCACTGAAACAGCACCTGTTATTGCCGTCAATACGCGTCATGCCAATCAAATTGGTACGGTTGGTCAGTTAGTGCCTGCACTGAAAGCGACACTTGTTCCTGTCGAAGGCTTGAGTGAAGGTGGTCGTCTGCATGTTGCAGGCTTAAATGTAATGCGCGGTTATTATTTAGCCGACGCGCCGACTAAACTGTCGCCAGTCCCTTCGCTGATTGGTGCACCTTGGTATGATACAGGTGATCTTGCCAAATTAGAAGATAATGGTATGTTGCGCATTTTAGGTCGGCAAAAACGCTTTGCTAAAGTGGGCGGTGAAATGGTTTCTCTAGCTCTAACTGAACAACTGGCTTATCTGCTTGATAATGCAGGACAGCATGGTGCTGTTGCTGTTCCTGATGTTTATAAGGGCGAACGGATTGTGTTAGTCACCACCAACGCGCAGCTCGATCGCACCCAACTTGCCAGTCAAGCAAAAGCTGCCGCTGTGCCCGAAATTGTACTGCCGAAAGCTTTTGTTGTTGTTGAGGCATTGCCGCTATTAGGGAGTGGGAAGCTCGATTTGGTCGCATTAACTAATTTGGCAATGCAATCTTAATATCTGTTATTGGTTGTACCGAGCAAGCAAGAATTTCATTGCCATGTATGCTGGCAACAGGTTGATTGCGCCAATGCACTTTGCCAGAGAGCAGTTTGATTTTGCAAGCAGAACAGGCACCAGAGCGGCAACTATAGTCGATATCAATGCCAGCATCTTCTAAGGCTTCTAATAGGCTATGTTGATTTTGCCACGTAATGTTGCCAAAGTTTTCAATGGTAATAATATATTGATTCATAACGCCTCCTCTTTTTTGTGTTCATTATACAGGCAAATTAAATATGTTATACTCCAAAGCGTTCATGCTTTTTGTTAACAATAGAGATAAATGCGCATGATTTTTGTGGATGCTGATGCCTGTCCAATAGCCATCAAAGAAATTTTATTACGTGCTGCCGAGCGCACAGGAATTATGATGGTATTTATTGCTAATCATTCAATTCCCTTGCCTAAGCGCGACAATATTAGTTTTGTTATTGTCGAAAAAGGCTTTGATGTTGCTGATAATGTCATTGTTGCTCGTGTCCAAGTTGGTGATTTAGTGGTAACGCAAGATATTCCGCTTGCCGCTGAAGTCTTAGCTAAAGGTGCGCAAGCAATGGGCTTGCGTGGGCAGGTGCATACCGCCGATAATATCCGTGCTCGGCTGACGGTACGTGATTTTATGGAAACCATGCGCTTTAGTGGCGAGCATACGGGTGGCCCTGCTCCCTTATCGACCAAAGATCGACAAGCTTTTGCCAATGCCTTAGATCGTTATTTACTTATTTTTGCTCGCTCACAGGAGAAACCAACCAAATGCCCGCAATGAAAAAATCCTTTCCGATTGAGCGACTTGCTGATATTCAAGCTGCCCCTCAAGATTTTCGTTTAGTTGAACGTATGCCTTGGGATGAAAATACAGAACTACCCGTTTTGCTCTCTGAACCAAGTGATGATGACCAGTATTTAATTTTACTTGATACTGAAACCACTGGGGTCGATAAACTCAAAGATGGTATTGTTGAGTTAGGAATGTTGGCAGTACGCTATAACCCGAATACGGGCAAGTTAGTTATGTTATCAGATAAATATTCTGAACTGGAAGATTGTGGTGTTCCTATTTCAGAAGAAAGTCAGGCGATTCATGGCATTAGCCAAGAAATGGTTGCAGGAAAGTCTTTTGATGATGATCATATCGCCAATTGGATGGCTCCAGCAACGCTTGTGATGGCACATAATGCTGCTTTTGATCGTGCTTTTTTTGATCGTCGTTTTGCTACGATGGGCGATAAGGCATGGGCATGTTCATTTTATGAAATGCCGTGGCGCGAAGCTGGTTTTGAGTCGGGTAAATTGGAATATTTACTCTATCGTAATGGCTACTTTTATGAAGGTCATCGTGCCTTAACCGATTGTTTTGCTATGGCGTGGTTATTCTATTTACAGCCCGAACTATTGAATGGCTTACTCAAAAAATCAGCACGTAGAACCGTTATGGTTCGTGCTTGGGGTGCACCAATTGATGTCAAAGACATCTTAAAAGCACGCGGTTACCGTTTCGATGATGGTCGTGCCAGTGGTGCGAATAAACATTGGTGGCGTGAAGTAGACGAGCAAGCAATGGATGAAGAACGTGCCTTTTTAGATGCAACCTACAAAGATGGTTCGACTCGTGCAGGTTATGAAAACCGTGATGCGAGTAAACGCTTCAAGCTTTAATGAGTCATAACCGCGTTTATGAGACAGTTTTTGTCAGCTATCCCATTACAGCTTTTTTTTGCTACGCAGTCATCACATTTTGGATTGCGTGCGGTGCACACATAGCGTCCGTGCAAAATAAGGAGATGATGCGCGTCTTTTAAGTGTTGTTTTGGGGTAATCAACATGAGTTTTTTTTCGACATCTAAGGGTGTTTTACCCACCGCCAAGCCTGTGCGATTGCCCAAACGAAACAGGTGAGTATCGACGGCAATGGTCGGCTCGCCCCACAGCGTATTGAGTAGTACATTGGCGGTTTTGCGCCCGACCCCTGGTAAAGACTCTAATTCGGGGCGCGTGCGTGGCACTTCGCCATTAAAGCGAGTGACCAATATCTCACAGGTTTCCAGTAGATGTTTGGCTTTGCTGTTAAATAAGCCGATGGTTTTAATTTTTTCTTTAATGCCTTCTAAGCCTAGTTCAATCATGGCTTGTGGGGTATTGGCGAGGGAAAATAAGCCAATACTGGCTTTATTCACACTGATATCTGTTGCTTGCGCCGATAGTAATACTGCTGTTAGCAGTTCAAATGGACTATTAAAGTTGAGTTCTGTTGTCGGGTTGGGGATTGCAGCAGCTAAAGCATCGTAAAATGCCAAAGCTTGCGCTTTGCTCATTTGTTTGCTGGCTTTGATGGTGAGTTGGGTCATATTTTTATTCCATTTACTGGCGTGAATTAGTCAGCCAGTCGCGCCATTATGCAGCGTGTGGCGAATTGGTTTAAGCAGCAACAGTGACCTGTTACAGTCCAATTCTCCATTAACGCTGCCCGATTTTCTTCAGCCCATGCTAAAACCAACGCTTTGGCTAATTCCAAAAATCATTACGACTGGCCAACAGCGTTAACGGCAGCTAACGGCCACGGATAGTCTACCTGCCCGATAGCAATAAAAGGAGGATTTTCTAAGGTCGCACGCTGGTTATAGCTTAAAGGTGTACCATCGAGATTGATTAACGCCCCGCCTGCTGCTTCCAATATGATTTGTGCCGCTGCGGTGTCCCACTCACTCGTTAAGCCAAAGCGTGGATAAACATCCACACTACCCTCGGCTACTTTGCAAATTTTCAACGCACTGCCCAATTCAATAAGTTCATACTCAGGCAAGGCAGCTAGAAATGAAGTCGTTATCGCCCCCCTTGTCGTTGCCGAAAAGCCCGTTATGACACGCATCGGCTGATGTACAGGCAATACCTGTATTGGATAATCCCCTTGCGCATCCCAGCGCCATGCACCGAACCCACGCACCGCCGCATAGCCAACACGTTCAACTGGTGAGTAAACAACGCCTAACACAGGTTGATTGTTTTCAACCAACGCGATATTAATCGAGAAGCCCGCATCACCGCGAATAAATTGACGCGTACCATCCAGCGGATCAACCAACCAGAGCAATGACCAGCTCAACCGCTCCTCTAAGGAGACAGGCACGAGCGTCTCTTCGCTTAATATCGGAATATTGGGTGTTAAACGCTGAAGTTCTGCGCAAATAAACGCATCGGCAGCCTTATCGGCAAGCGTGACGGGTGAGCCATCATCTTTATTGTCGAAAGCAACATGATGACTAAAGTAGGGCAAAATCACCTCGCCAGCTTCTTGGGCAAGGTGCTGTATCTGAGCAATAAGATTTTTCATTTTGACCAGGATTCCATTATATTGATAGAGCAATGATATGAGCAGATTGAAAAATTTGCAAAGATGAACAAGTTAACAGGCATATGGTGCGACAATTTGTCACATGTTCAGATAAAATCACAACGCTTATAATGCTGACACTGTCAATCTATACTGAAGGTCAAGCAATGAATATCAACCGCCAAAAAACACTTTATTTAGCCATTGGCTTTTTACTCGCCAATGGTGCTATGGCAGCAGAGACACTGCCAGTGATAACGGTAGAAGCGACACAACTAGCAGCAACCTTAGCATCAGAAATTTATCCCAGTGCACAGTTAAAAATGACTTCTAAACAAGAGGGGGGTGATCTTCTGCGAAACATTTTAGGGGTTGATGGATCTCGTATGGGCGGGCATGGTATTGATCCTACCATTCGCGGGCAAAGTCAGACACAACTCACTGTGTTACTCGATGATGCTTACTTGCATGGTGGCTGTCCAAACCGTATGGATCCGCCCACTTCTTTTGCGAATATCGAAACCTACGATAGTGTACGTGTCATTCAAGGGGTAGAAACCCTACAATACGGCACTGGTGGTACTGGTGGCACAATTTTATACGAACGTGCCCTACCACAAATGGGTACACACGGTAAAGTTGAAGCGGGTGCTGGTGATAATGGCTACAAAGGCTCTGCGACAGCAGAAGTATCTCATCGCGGCGAACAGGGTTATGTACGTGCTTTTGCAGTCAACAAAGACGGCAGCAACTATAAAGATGGCGATGGCAACCTCGTTCGTGGTAGCTATAGTACGGAACACCATGGGGCAGTGATTGGTCTAACACCAACAGCTGGCGAGCGCGTTGAAATGAGTGCTGAAAAAATTGTTACGCACAACGCCTTATTTCAAGGTTCTAGCATGGATGCACCTTATGATGAAATGAATATTTTTCGCTTAAAATATCGTAGCAGCAATAAAATTGGTTTTGTCGATGCCATCAAAGCAGATTTATCTTATGCAGCAGATGAGCATTTAATGGATAACTACAGCTTCGCTTCTGCTTATCCAGCTGGCAAACGTGCTGTTTATAATGCCGTTATTGCCAATGATAAACGCATGAAATCACCCACAACGTCGAATACCTTTGCAACAAAACTGGCACTCAGCAGTCAGCTATCAACGACAACTGCAATCGAGTATGGACTTAATCTTAACAAAGTAGATCGACATGCTGATTTGGTTAAAGTTGCCAATAATATGAACATGTCTTACAACTGGCCATCGGTTACGACAGAAAAAGCAGGGATCTTTGCAGAGTTAAACCATAAGTTATCGACTGATCGCCGTATTAAAGCAGGGATTCGCTTCGATCAGGTTAATAGCGATGCCAGTCAAATCAATACAAAACCAAACATGATGCCCACAACCATTAGTGCAGCGCAGATGTATGAGCGTGTGCATGGTTATACAGGCGATGGCAAGATTAATGAAACGCATTGGAGTGCTTTGGCGCGTTACGAATTAGACTTATCTCAAGACATGACTTGGTTTGCAGGTGTCAGTCGTACCATGAGAACCGCTGATGAAACAGAACGTTTTTTTGCGAATGGGGCAAGTTTGAATGCTGCAGGTGCATTTAATACTGCGGGCAGTTCTGCTTGGGTTGGTAATCCGACACTTAACCCAGAAACACATTTACAAATTGATACAGGAATCAATCGTGATACCAACGAATACGGTTGGCGAGCAACAGCGTTTTATGATCGTGTCGATGATTATATTTTGCGCGATCAGTCGAGTGTCACCAACGGTAAAATCACCAGTTACCGTAATATTGATGCCACATTGTATGGCGTACAGCTAGAAGGTTACTATAAACTCAGTACGGCAACTTTACTATCAAGTGGCTTAAATTATGTGAATAGTCATAACGATACCAATAGTCGCAATATTGCACAAACACCGCCGTTATCTGGCTATCTCGCACTCAATCAACAGGTTGGAGATCTAGGCTATGGTGCTCGTCTGCGCTTCCAAAATCAACAAAATGATATTGATACCTTAAGTGGCTTGGATACACAAAAAACACCTGCTTGGTCTGTGTTAGACTTATACGCTAGCCATGCGATTAATAAATCGGTTAAGGTAATGGCTGGGGTGGACAATGTTTTCGATCATGCTTACTATCAACACGTTGGCAGAACAGATACCCTAACAGGTGGTGTTTATAATCTGTATGAACCAGGTCGTGCGGCATGGCTTAAAATGGTTGCCAAATTTTAATCTGCAATAGGAACACTAAAAACCCATGAAAAAAGCCTATTATCTGTTTGCCTTAGTGCTGATCACCTTTGGCTTAGTAACGCTATTCACACAGCCTTGGCAAGAAAAGTCAAGTCATGCCGTCTTGGTCAGTAATACAGCCCCAACTGGCGGTGACTTTACCTTAACAGGAACGCGAGGCAAGGTCAGTTTACATGACTACGCTGGCAAAATTGTGCTCCTGTATTTTGGCTATACAACCTGCCCTGATATTTGCCCAACAAACCTTGGCAATCTGTCCAGTGCCACGCGCTTACTTAGCGAAGATGAACGCAATCAGGTGCAAGTGATGATGATTACGGTCGATCCTGAACGTGATGACCAATTAAAAATGGATACTTATCTGCCTTATTTTCATCCTAGCTTTCAGGGCTTAACAGGTACACCAGAACAAATTGCCGAAATTGCCAAACGCTATGGTGCTGTCTATCAAAAGGCGGCGCTTGGTGAAGGCGCGTTAGGCTATAGTGTTGATCATTCTGCCTTTACTTACTTAATTAATGCACAAGGCAAGCTGGTCGAACAGCTACCACATGCAACAACAGGTGAAGAATTTGTTGCTGCGATTCGTGCACAACTCACCCCCAAATAATCTAAAGGATTTTATAATGACACTAACACGCTCGCTTTTAATGACTGCTTTATTGGCAAGCAGTCTCTCTGCCTTTGCTGCTGTAACAGAACAAGTTCAGGTACTTGATGGTTACGTACGCGAAGTACCACCGACACAACAAATTTCAGCTGCTTTTATGACCTTGCATAATGACGATATGAGCGATCATAAAATTATCAGCGCAACTAGTCCAGCCGCTAAAACAGTCGAGTTGCATACACATACCCTAGACGAAGGCATGATGAAAATGCGTCAAGTGCCTGATATCGCTATCCCTGCTGGTGGTGATACCTTCCTCAAACCAGGTGGGCTGCATATTATGCTAATTGGCTTAACGCAAGAACTGAAAAAAGACGTTCCCATTTCAGTTACAATCAAATTTGAAGATGATAGCGAAAAAACACTCAGTTTACCCGTTAAAAGTGTCATGCCGATGCAGATGAAGCATTAAAACAAAAAATCAATATTTTGTTATGATAAAGGGCGTGATTAAACTCACGCCCTTATTTATTTGGATGCTACTTATGAAATTTGTTGAATATCAAGATACCACGCGCAACCGTATTCGTCACTATGAAGCGGATAAAATACTGGTTAATGCGCATTGGTACAACCTACCCTGTGCCATTGCACCACAAATCATTATTAATGATTTGCAGCTTAGTACTGACAAAATTCAGTTTGAAGATATGAAGTCATTGCAAGATCGCTATACTGCCGATTTAATCATTATTGGTAGCAAAAGCGAGCCTAAATGGGATGTTGACTGGTTAAAACTGCAAGCACAAATGCATCAGCTTGGTATTGGCGTTGAACAAATGTATCATGACGCTGCGATTCGCACCTTTAATGTGCTGACAACAGAAGATCGCCCTGTATGGTTAGTTTTGCTCTAATAGCTTAATGAAATCACTTATATCTTATCTCAAGCGTTTGCCTTAAAATAAACAGCAACAACATATCAGGTATTTTTTTGCTTAAATCTCATAATCCAAATAGCGTTCTTATTATTGGCAGTGGTATTGCTGGGCTATCGCTTGCGCTTAAACTTGCTGAACATGTTTCTGTCACGCTATTAGCAAAACGTGGACTGCTCGAATCTAATACGCGCTATGCGCAAGGTGGTATTGCCGCTGTTTTAGATCCAAACGATAGCATCGAACAGCATGTGCAAGATACCCTGATTGCAGGCGATGGCTTATGTGATGAAACGGCCGTGCGTTTTACGGCACAGTCAGGAAAACATATGATCCAAGAACTGATTAATCTTTCAGTGCCTTTTACGCCTTGTAATATCGATAATGAACAAGATTGCGCCCTCTTTCCATTTCATCTGACGCGCGAAGGTGGACATTCGCACCGCCGCATTATTCATGCTGCCGACCATACAGGACAGTCTGTGCAAATTAGCCTTGCCCTCAAAGCGAGACAACATCCCAATATTGTCATACTAGAGCACTATACAGCTGTTGACTTAATTCACGTCAATGGACGTTGTGTTGGTGCATATGCCCTCAATCAAGCCAGTGATGAGTTTACCACCTTTGCTGCTCGTGCTGTGGTACTGGCAACTGGGGGTGCTGGTAAGGTTTATCTTTATACCAGCAATCCTGATTTAGCAACAGGTGATGGTATTGCAATGGCATGGCGAGCTGGCTGTCGTGTTGCTAATATGGAGTTTATGCAATTTCACCCGACGGTATTATTTCACCCTTCAGAACGTGCTTTTTTGGTTTCTGAAGCCGTTCGTGGTGAGGGCGGTTTACTCAAACGTCCCGATGGTACACGCTTTATGCCAGATTACGATGCACGCGAAGAATTAGCACCGCGTGATATTGTCGCTAGAGCCATTGACAGTGAAATGAAAAAACTAGGCTGCGATCATATGTGGTTAGATATTAGTCACAAACCAGCTGATTTTATTACCAGCCATTTTCCGACAATATACAAACGCTGTTTCGCTTTGGGTATTGACATTACCAAAGAACCCATTCCTGTTGTTCCCGCTGCACACTACACTTGTGGCGGCGTGATGACAGACCTTAATGCCAAAACAGATCTCCCTAATTTATATGCCATCGGTGAAGTTGCTTATACAGGGCTACATGGCGCAAATCGACTTGCCAGTAACTCACTGCTCGAAGCCTTGGTTTTTGCCGACGCCGCCTATCATGATATTTTGCAACAAATCAAAACTGACACACTATTGATGCCCCCCGCGCTTCCTGATTGGGATGATAGCCAAGTTAGACCCAGCCCTGAACAAATTATGATTGCACATGATTGGGACGAGTTAAGACGGGTAATGTGGGACTATGTTGGCATCGTACGCACAGAAAAACGTCTGAATCGTGCTTTAAAACGAACGCTCGTGATTCGCGAAGAAATTGAAGAGTTTTATGCTCATTACGAGCTGAATACTGACTTTATTGAACTACGTAATCTTGCCTTAATCAGTGAATTAATTATTCGCTCTGCTTTGGCACGTAAAGAAAGCCGAGGATTGCATTATATCGCTGACTACCCCAACAAACAGCAAGATAGTCAGCCGACAGTTATGATACCGAATAATTACATGAAATAGACGGTAAAACTGCTTTTCTTAATTTTTATCGTCACTATTACTGTTGTGATTCAGCTTTTCACGCTTAACCGCAATCAACATATACTCGGCTTTTGCCCCTAAGTAGACATACAGCCCCAAACCAACCATCAAGGCAACAGCCGACAACATCATCCATGTTGCACTAGAAAGATAATCACCCGAACCAATCGCTGACTTAAACATCAATAACAAGGCTTCAATTGAAACCGCAATCATAATCGCCGCCATAAATCGGGTAATGGTGCGGCGCGTTGAGCTATGACGGAAAATATCTTTGTGCATCAAGACTTCCTCTTCCAAGGTTGTTTTCGCCAAATCAAAGATTGCCAACCCCAAAGTGATAAAAATAATGGCACTAAACGGACGAACCGATTCAATATGCGATGGTTCTTCGAGCATTTTAAGCAGCTCCGAAAAACCTGAATAAAGCAAAATTGCCACCACACAAAACAAACCAAACGAAATAATTGAATAGATTGACTTAAATAACGGCTCAAAGCGCATACGCAGACTATCGCCCATTAAAAAACTGACCGTTTTTTCTAAATCTAAATCAATCACTAAGTAACCACAAATACCGCCTGCTTCATCGCGCATTGGAATAGCACCAGACAAACACATCACTTTATCAGTAGTCGACAAATAGGGCTGAGTAAATACAGGCTCTTGCCTTTCCTTTGCCATCACATAGTAAGGACGTTGACTGCGGTCTTTACCACGATTCGCATGATCTGTTTTTGCCTTAAAATCATTAAAGATATAATTAGGACCATTTTGTATACCATCTTTATCAAGCGTATAAACAATATCTAAAAAAGGATAATGTTTAAACATTTCATCCAAAGTCTCTAACATTTTTTCTGGATTTTCAAACAATTTAATATCCGCCAAACCAATCAGCATTGACTCTAGCATCTCACGAATCATTGTTTGATATTCGTGGTAACGTTCGATCACATTAACGTAGCTCGCCATTATTTTTTTCCTTATTCATTCAACACAGGCACATCATTTTTCACTGACGAATCTGCCCTTGACCCAAAACAATGTATTTCTGTGAGGTTAAGCCCTCTAAGCCAACAGGCCCTCTGGCATGAAACTTATCGGTACTAATAC
>DYST01000034.1 GCA_020726325.1 Thiomicrospira cyclica
ATCAGTCAGGGAATCAGTCAGGGTAAAATAGTCATGCTCAAAGGGATTTTAAGTACGCGCTTCCCTAATGCCGACTTAACATGTTACCAGCGTTCCATTGAGTCGGCTGCAGAAGATGAGTTGATGCGTTATACAATTAAAGCAGCAACAGCTGCAAGCATTGAGGAAGTCTTTAGTTAATTAGCTTACTTTTTCTTGAATCACTCAGTTATCTTTCTTATTGTGATTATTAGACAATTACAATGCATGTTAAAATGAACCTTTACTATCATTAAGCAGAATTTCCATGCCCCTACTCATGCTACAAGAAGCGCATCTTGCTTTTGGTGATCGTCCGTTATTAGATGCGGTTAATTTAAGTCTCGAAAATGGCGACCGTTTGGGTGTCATCGGGCGTAACGGTGCTGGCAAGTCAAGTATGCTGAAAGTCTTAGCTGGCACACAAGTACTCGATAGCGGTCAGCGCATTGTTCAGAAAGACGTACAGATGGTTTATGTGCCGCAAGAAAGTGTTTTTAACGATGGTGAAACCATTCGTAGCGTCTTGACTGCGGGGGTTGCCGAAGTTGCTGCTTTGGTCGAACGCTATTATGCGGTATCGCACGATCTTGCCGAAGATTATGAAAATGAAGCACTAATGGAAGAGATGCAGCACTTGCAGCATCTGATCGATTTGCGTGATGGCTGGCGCGTGGAAGCTGCAGTGGACGAGGCGATTATGAGCTTTGGTCTCTCGGGTGATATATCTGTTGTGGATTTATCTGGCGGTTGGAAAAAGCGTCTTGCTCTTGCGCAGGCATTAATCGCTAAACCCGATGTGCTACTCTTGGATGAACCAACCAACCATTTAGATGTGGCTGGTATCGAAGTCTTAGAACAAACCCTTAAAAGCTTTGTTGGTGCGGTCATTTTAATTAGTCATGACCGACGCTTTTTAGATAATACCGTTAATGGGCTGCTGGAGTTAGATCGTGGCATTTTGCGTCGCTATCCTGGTAGTTTTACCGTTTACCAAGAGCGAAAAGCGGCGGAACTTGCTTCGGAAGAAGTCACTAATGCCTTGTTTGATAAGTTTTTGGCTGCTGAAGAGGTCTGGGTTCGTCAGGGCATTAAAGCACGTCGTGTGCGTAACGAGGGTCGTGTGCGTCAACTAGAGCAGTTACGTGTTGAGCGTGCCGAGCGACGTAAGCGTCAAGGTATGGCAAAACTCAATGTCGATGTCGGTAAAAAATCGGGTGCATTGGTTGCCGAACTAGAAAACGTCAGCCTCAGTTTTGATGGTTGGACGATTTTTAAGGACGTATCAACATTAATTCAACGCGGCGATAAGGTTGGTTTAATTGGTCCTAATGGTGTCGGTAAGACAACTTTTATTAAATTGTTGTTGGGTGAACTTCAGCCAAACAGCGGCACGGTAAAGCAAGGAACCAAGCTCGATGTTGCCTATCTCGACCAACAACGTGCTGTACTTAACGATGATGATATGCTGATTGATGCGGTGCGAGAGGGAAGTGATTTTATCGAAATTGGCGGTCAGAAAAAGCATATCCTTGGCTATTTAGAAGATTTCTTATTTCCACCACATCGCGCTCGTGTGAAGGTAGGTAGTTTGTCTGGTGGTGAACGCGCGCGTTTGTTGCTTGCTAAGTTATTTACAAAACCTGCAAACTTACTGATTCTCGATGAGCCAACCAATGATTTGGACTTGGAGACTTTAGAACTACTAGAAGAGTTGATTCAAAGTTATTCGGGTACGGTTTTATTGGTAAGCCATGACCGTACCTTTGTGGATAATGTGGTCACGCAAAGTTTGGCGTTTGTCGGTGATGGGCGTGTCATCGAAGTTGCTGGTGGTTACGAAGATTGGGCAATGATTAAACATCAGTATGTACCAGAACCACAGCAGGTAGCAGAATCGTTAAAGCCTGTTAAAGCGGTCGATAGCGTGCCTTTGGGCGTATCGCAGCAGCCCATTAAAAAAGTAAAACTTTCGTATAAAGATCAAAAAGAGCTTGATAGTTTGCCAGAGCAAATTGCCATGCTCGAAGCAGAACAAGCGACCCTAGGTGAAAAGCTATCGGATCCAAGTGTTTTTGCCGACGCAGCGCAAGTCAAAACGATCCAACACCGTCTACAGGTTATTGAAACAGAAGTTGAAACAGCCATGTTGCGCTGGGCAAGTCTTGAAGATAAAGTACAGGGCGGTTAATCGTCTCTGCAAAAAAACAGTTTTACTCTAACTGAAATTGTTTGATGAGTCGATCAAGTTGCAACGCACTCAGAGCGAGTTCTTGTACCACAGTGCTCGCTTGTTGTGCAATGTTAGCACTATTGCGGGTGAGCGCATTAACTTCTTCTAGGTTGTCACTCACTTCGCGACTGGCAACGGCTTGTTCTTCTGTGCTTGCCGCAATGTGTTGTACCATGTCCGCAACTTGGTTGCTTGCTGCTGTGATTTGAGTAATATTGTCGCGGCTGGTGTTAATAATGCTGACGCTGTTTGTTACTTCAGCAACTGAATCACTAATATCAGCAGTTGCTGTTTCGATAATACGCTGAAATTCGTTGATGGTTTTGTTAATAATGCTGGTGCTTTGTGCTGTTTTTTCGGCAAGCATACGCACTTCATCAGCAACAACGGCAAAGCCTCGACCATGTTCACCTGCTCGAGCAGCCTCAATGGCGGCATTAAGTGCCAGTAGGTTCGTTTGTTCTGCAATATCGCTGATGCTGCCCGTAATATCGCTAATCTGCCCGATGGTTTGATGTAGGATATTCATTTGTTTACCTGTCATTTGCACGCGTTCGGCAACGCGGCTGCTGGCTTTTACACCTAACTCTAAACCTGCACTACCACTTTGGGCTTGTTGATGCGTATTGCTTGCTTCTTCTGCTACTTGTGCCACATTGCGTGCGACATCATAGATACTATTACTAAATTGAGCACTTAAACTGCTTAAATAATGAATGCGTTGCTGTTGATCAGCCGTATTATTAGTTACTTGCTGCATTTCTTTTTTGAGATCAACACTATATTGTGTCAGGCTTGTTGCTGTTTGGCGAATATCATCAAGCATGGCTTTAAGGTGCGTTTGTAATCCTGCCAACTGATTCAGGAGCTGTGCGGGTTCATCGTTGCCGATCAACGGAATTTCTTTTGTCAGATTGCCTTCACTCATGGCATCAAAATGTGTAATCGCTTCTTGAATCGGGCTAACAATGCCCTTTGCCAATTGACGACCAAGCCAAATGGCTAATAACATCCCAAGTGCGGTGAGTAAAATAGAGATAAAAATACCAATAAAATAACGATTGCTACCATTTTCGATGGCCACATAACGCGACTCTTCTAGCTGATGTAAGATTGCCTGTACTTGTCCATTAATGCGTTGTACGAGTGGATTAATTACGTCTAGCAAAAGTGTATTCGCTTGTAAAAAATCACCCTCTTTTTGTGCCGCGAGTTCGGGCAAAATACCTGTCCCAATGAGTTGTTCTTTAATCTTAATGATTTCCGCTATCGCTTGATATTGATTGCCCTCAAAGCGTGAGGCTGCGATTGCTAACTGTTGCTCAAGTAGGGTTATTTGATGTTGCGTATTGCTTAGGTGCTCTGTTAATGAGTGACTATTAACCACAGGCTGATCGGGTGAGTGCTTGAATCCAAGCAGCATTTGTGCTCTGATCTCAGATAAACTTGCAAGCGTTTGTCTCAATGCTGTTTCAGGCTCAATATTTTTTGTGAGCAAGCGTTCGTATTCTTGATTGGTTTGATATTGCCCTAAAATACCAACACTACCGACAAGTGCTGCCATAAAAGCAAGTAACATGGCAAAAAATGACAAACGTGGACCTATGCTCATGCGACGATACCAATGCCCTGCTTTTTTTGCAGGCGTTATGCCGCGATTGAGTGTTTGATAAACTTGTTCGGCTTGTTGCACTTGTGCCTTACTTGGTTCTGTGCGTACCGATAGGTAACCAGTGATGCTGCCCTTTTTTTGATTGGGGTAACATGGGCGACAACCCAGTAATGATCGCCATTTTTCGCCATATTTTTAACAATCCCGCGCCACGTTCTGCCCACTTTGATTGTTTGCCATAAGTCAGCAAAGGCTGCTTTGGGCATGTCAGGATGACGCAAAATACTGTGTGCTTGACCCATCAGCTCACTTTTGCGATAGCCAGACACCTCAACGAAAGTATCGTTCGCATCCAGAATAACACCGTGTAAATCGGTGCGAGAAACAATCGTCTTGCCCGTTGGAAAAGAAATTGCTTTATGTGTAGGGTGATTTTTGTGTGCCATCATGGTCTCCGAGCCGATAAAGCAACGCTAATGCGGTTGTATTAAGCAATTTTTATACCATTTTAGGGGCGCATGGCTATTATTTTTGTCAGTGTTGCTTTGTTGTATCCTTAGCGACAGCAAATGAAACTAAGCATCGCCAAATAAACTTTGCAGTGCTGCAATGACCGCAGGTCCTGCTGTTTCGGTGCGTAAGATGCGCTTACCCAGTTGAACGCCTGTCATGCCGACATGCAAGGCTTGCTCAAGCTCTTTATCAGACAGTCCACCCTCAGGACCGACTAATAGGCATTGGTTTTGTGTAAAGTCTGTCGATGACAAGTCACGCAAACGCTGCCCTCGATAAGGGTCAAGCACCAAGCCTTGTGGTGCGGTTTCTAACCATTCAGAGAAAGATATAGGGGCGTAAAGATAGGGTACAAGTGTCCGACCTGACTGCTCACACGCACTAACAATCACTTGTTGCCAATGTGCCATGCGTTTGGCTGTTTTGTCGCCATCTTCCAGTTTGACTTCGCAGTATTGCGTGAACACAGGCTGAATTGCGCTTACCCCTAATTCAGTCGCTTTTTGAATACTGGTATCCATGCGTTCGCCACGTGAAATGCCTTGCACCAATGTGAGTTGCAGGGGCGATTCCATACTGATATCGGTTGTCACGGCATCAATACGTACATGGGCTTCTTTTTTGCCCAACTGTAAGGTTGCTTCTGCCGTCAGTCCAGCACCATTAAACAGGGTAATGCTAAAGCCATCGCGTGCGCGTAGTACGGTAGCGATGTAATGACGTGCTTCATCGGGTAGGATGAGCGACTGACCCACATCGGGGTAATCGCCAACCAAATACAAACGAATGCTGCGCATGATTTAAACTTGAAGTGCTCGCGCACGTTCAAGTAAGGTGCGTGTCGGTTCAAGGGCATTCATGGCATAAAAATGTAAGCCCGATGCGCCGCCTTTAATCACGCGTTCGCACAGGTCGCTAATCACTTCTAGACCTAACTCGCCGATGGCGGCTTTGTCATCACCCAAGGCTTCGAGACGTTTGCGCAACCAACGCGGAATTTCGGCACCGCAGGCATCCGAAAAGCGTGCGAGTTGCTCGTAATTATTAATGGGCATAATCCCTGGAATAATCTCGCCCGCAATGCCTTGTGCACGCGCTGAATTCACAAAACGGCAATAAGCATCGGGATTAAAGAAGTATTGCGTAATGGCAGCATCAGCACCCGCTGCCATTTTTTCGCCAAAATGCATCATATCCGTTTGCCAGTTTTTCGCTTGCGGATGCACCTCAGGATAAGCTGCAACCTCGATATGAAAATGATCGCCTGTGACTTCACGGATGAACTTGACCAAATCAACCGCATAGTTAAAATCGCCTAGATCGCGCATACCCGATGGAATATCGCCGCGTAAGGCAACAATGCGATGCACGCCTAAGTCCATGTAAGTCTTGAGCAGGTCGGCAATTTTGTCACGTTCCGAATCGACACAGGTTAAATGGGGCGCAACATCCCAGTCACGTGCCCGTAATGCCTTGATGGTGGCAAGCGTCCGTTCTTGAGTAGAACCACCAGCACCATATGTCACCGAGATATAATCAAGATTGAAAGGGCGAAAGCCCTCTGCAACCTCTAATAATTTATCGAGCCCTTCTGGGGTGCGTGGTGGAAAAAATTCAGCACTTAATTTCATGCTAAACCTGCCTCGCTACGCAATAACTCTGCTTTATCCGTGCGTTCCCACGTAAAGTCGGGCAGTTCACGACCAAAATGCCCATAGCTGGCAGTTTGACGATAAATCGGACGCAACAAGTCGAGCATCTCGATAATACCGCGTGGGCGTAAATCGAAATGTTCAGCAACAAGCTTTTCAATGAGGCTAGGGTCAACTTTAGCCGTGCCAAAGGTTTCGATGCTAATTGATGTCGGTTTTGCCACACCAATGGCGTAAGAAACTTGAATCTCACACTTGTCAGCCAGACCCGCAGCGACGATGTTTTTCGCAACATAACGTCCAGCATATGCAGCAGAGCGGTCAACTTTAGAAGGGTCTTTACCCGAAAAAGCACCACCACCATGACGTGCCATACCACCGTAGCTATCGACAATAATCTTGCGTCCTGTTAGCCCAGCATCACCAACAGGACCACCAATCACAAAACGTCCTGTCGGGTTAATGTGGAATAGGGTGTCTTTGTGTAACCATTCTGTAGGAATAACAGGCTTGATGATGCTTTCCATCACCGCTTCACGCAGGTCTTTGGTCGAAATATCTGGGTCGTGCTGTGTGGACAATACCACCGCATCCACAGCCACAGGCACACCGTTTTCGTAGCGTAAGGTCACTTGGCTTTTGGCATCGGGACGTAACCAAGATAACACACCTTGTTTACGCATCGCTGCTTGACGCTCGACCAAGCGGTGGGCGTAATAAATCGGGGCAGGCATGAGGGTTTCTGTTTCATTGCTCGCATAACCAAACATTAAGCCTTGGTCACCAGCCCCCATTTCTTTGGCGGCTTCTGGGTCTTCATCGACACCAACGGCAATATCGGCAGACTGTTTGCCGATGGCAGACAAGACCGCACAGTCATCACCATTAAAGCCAAGCTCGCCACGGTCATAACCAATGTCTTTGACAACATTGCGCACTAAATCTTCGATATCTACCCAAGCTGAGGTCGTGATTTCACCACCGACTAAGACCATGCCTGTTTTAACAAAGGTTTCACAGGCAACACGTGCCTTACTATCCTGTGCAAGAATTGCATCTAAAATGGCATCCGAAATTTGATCGGCAATTTTATCTGGATGACCTTCAGAAACCGACTCTGAAGTAAAAATACTGCTGCTCATTCGATGCTCCCATAAACTGTTAACTGATAATAGCGCGAGATTATAAATGAATTGTGGATCACTTCATATGAAGCTGAGATGAAACTATTCACCAAATTGTAATGTTTTATGTTCAGTATCGTTAAATAAGATGATGAGCTTGCGAGAAGGGTAGTGCCAGCGTTTAATGCCATCATCGCCTGTTGTTTCAAAGTCAGGTTCACCGAAACGACTTTTAAGTGCTTTTTCATCAAGTCTGGGGTAGGGAATATAAGTGAGTACACGAATCGGTATATCGAGTGTACGTCCACTGTCATCATGCGACAGACTAACTTCTCTTGTGCCAGATTCGGTAATTTTAACGCGTGCGCCAACATCCATCATGGCATTGAGTTGTGCATCTGTTAAGTCAAGCGTCAGTACTAAACGTCCACGTAGGGTGTAGCCAATATACATATCTTCAAAAAAGCTTTCGACGCTGATGGGTTGGTTCTGGTTATTGGCAAATAGGGTGACTTGAATTTCTTTGCCATATAATGCCATAGCATCACGTGTGGTGCTCTTACCTAAGGTTAGCCCTAACACCTCGAGTTGACCCACATCATTAATTTTTGCCTCCCAAGGTAAGGCATTTGCTGTTTGTTCTGTCTCAGGCGGGTTGACCAACAGGATGCTCATCGCTGAAACAATAATACCGATAACCAGCGTAACCCAGCCCCAATAAAATAGGGGGCGTTTTTTAATTTCAGTTGTCACAGATTAATGACCTTGTGCATGCATGGTAGCATGATTGACTTCTTCATCGGTATGTAATACGACCATCTCGTCAGAAGGGGGAAGTTGAGCAATAATGTTTTGTCCGATCACGCCACGTTGTGCATCATAAATAGAGCCGCCAGATAGAACAAAAGTAACCAATAGTCCCAAAAAGACAGGCACAGCGCCCATACGTAAAGCAATGGTTGTGATGTCATTACCTTTTAATGGACTCATGCCAACCATCAGGTAAGTAAACCCACCGAGCACCAAACCAACAACATAAAAAATGAGTAGCATACGAATACGTTTGGTCATAAGTAACCAATGGGTTTTGGTAAACCAATCAACCGTTGGTGCTACAATGAGCTGCTTTGTTTTAAACCACAAGAGTGCCAAAATCACCATGGAAACAAAAGGAATAAAAATAACCTGCTTGCCATAGCCTAACTCAAGCATGGTATAAGAAGCGAATAAATGGACGATTAAAAGATTTAGAATAAACAAACTATGAGGTAAGCTTGCATTGCGTCCCATTTTAGAGCTAATGTCGTATTGCATAATCCCTTACCCCATAAATTTACGTAACGCATCAGCTGTGCGTGCTGATAAATTACGTAGTTCACTAACGTGAGCGAGTGAAGCTTCTGTTTGACCTGCTTTGGCAAGGTCTTCTAGTGTATGACTCAGTTCTGCCAACGCCAAAGCACCGACATTACTTGAACTGCCTTTAAGCGTATGCGCATGAAGACGCATATTGGGTGCATCACCAGTGCGAGCACTGCTTTCAATTGCATCCACTTGCCCTGGCAGTAGTTGTAAAAAACTATCAATAATTTCACCGAGATCATCACCAATAACATCTTTTAATGTGTTGAGCGTATCAAGGTCAAGTAGCTGGCTCATTGTTTATCCTTTTGCGTTGTGGGATACCTAAAGGTATGCGTAATCATTTTCAATATTGTCATTGTCAGAGAAAAAGAGTCGTTAGTCAATCATCGTATCGATAATGGCTTAATGTATTCCTAATAAAATCGGAAATTTGCTTTCTAACTCATCTGCAGGTACGGGTCTGCCAAAGTAAAATCCTTGAAAAACTTCGCATCCCTGACGGGTTAATAATTCGGCTTGTACTTCATTTTCAATGCCCTCGGCAACCAGCGTCAAGTCTAAACTGTGTGCCATAGCAATAATGGCGGCGACAATGCCCTCATCTGATTTTTTGCCTTCGGGTGTGCCAATGCGCATAATAAATGAACGGTCAATTTTGATGGTATCGACAGGGAATGCTTGCAAATAAGACAAGCTAGAATAGCCCGTACCAAAATCATCAATAGAGAGGTGGATGCCTAAGGCTTTCAGTTGACGCAAAATGGTAATATTGGATTGTGCGTCTGCCATAGCAAGACTTTCGGTGATTTCTAAATCGAGTGCAGCAGCGGGGAGTTGTGATTCTTGCAATGCTGCCTTTACCTGATCGATCAAATCATCTTGTAAAAATTGTCGCGTAGATAGATTAACTCCAATATGAAAATCAGGAATAGCATTGCGCCATGCAACCGCTTTACGACAAGATTCATTGAGTACCCATTTTCCGATTTCTAGAATGAGCCCTGTTTCTTCGGCAATAGGAATAAAATCATCAGGGCGAACTAATCCCCATTCTGGATGTTGCCAACGTACCAGTGCTTCGACACCAATAAGACGCAAGTCGCCAGATGAAATTTTGGGTTGGTAATAAACGCGCATTTGTCCTAAATCAATGGCACGGCGTAAATCGTGTTCGAGCTTTAAGCGTTTGGCAGCTTGTTGATTCATGCTGGCAGTATAAAATTGATACTGATTACCACCGTCCTCTTTGGCGCGAGTTTTCGCTGTATTGGCACAGGCAAGTAATGGCTCAGCTTGATCGCTATCCAAAGGTGCAATGGCAATGCCTAACGAGGGCGAGATAAATACTTCTGTGCCATCAATGGTAAAGGCATTTAACAAGCTGCTGTGGTAACGTCCTGCAATGGCTTCAATTTTATCGTCAGGATTCATATCGACAAGTACAACAAACTCGTCAGAACCAAGGCGAGCAATGATATCACCTTCGCGCGTGATTTGCGTTAATCGTGTCGATAGTTCTTTGAGCAGGGTATCGCCGCCATGAATCCCTAAAGATTGATTGAACAGCTTAAAACGGTCGATATCAAGTGTCAGAACAGCAAGTTGCGCTTTATCACCTTTAGCCGCTCGTTTTTGCAGTCCTTGGATGAGCATCTCCATAAAGAAACTACGATTTGGCAGATCTGTTAGGCGATCATGCAGGTTTAAGCGAGAAATGGTCGCTTCTGCTTCACTGATGCGCGTGATATCTTGCACCGAACCAGATAAAGAAACCACCGTGCCTTGCTCATTTCGTGCAGCTTCGCCCAAAATATTGAGCACCGCACCACCTGTTGGTTTTTCAATATGAATGACCATAGATAGCGTGCCGGTATTATGAACTAGCTCAATGAGTGCTTGTTCTATTTTGAGCATGCTTTCAGCTGTAAGATGAACTAAAAAAAGCTGTCTTGGCATGGACTCAACAGAACTATGTCCAAAAAGTGCAAACATTTCTGGCGAACCCGAAACCATATCTGTTGCTGGATTCCATTCCCAATAGCCGAGCTGTGCCAGACGTTGCGCGTAGGCAAGACGCGCCTGTGCTTTACGAAGTCCTTGCTCCATGTCATAAGCACGTAGTGCAAATTTAACACGTTGCGATAACAGTCCCCAATTGATTGGCTTGGTTACGAAATCGGTCGCGCCCGCATGAAAGGCACTTTCAATCGATTCAGGATCTTCAAGCCCTGTGAGCATAATAATTGGGGTATGTTCAGTGCTCGTTTTAGAGCGTAATTGCTGACAGGTTTGAAAGCCATCAATACCTGGCATGAGAACATCGAGCAAAATTAAATCGGGTGCGACCTGCTCACACATTGCAAGACCCGTTTCGCCCGAAACAGCGGTTGCGACACGATAACCAGATCGCACGAGTACTTTTTCTAATGTCATACGTGTGATGGGATCATCATCAATCGCAAGTATTTGTGGTAATGCTGGTGTTGGTTGCATGGTTTTCACTAAACAAAATCGAATGTGACTATTATAGTGCTAATAAGCGATATTTGTCTGTATCTTAGAGACGAAAAAAGCCTGCTTTGTGGGCAGGCTTTTTGAAGATATTAGCGAATTGCTAATTAATCTTTGCGACCATACTTTTTACGATCGTTTTCCGTTAAGTACTTTTTGCGGATACGAACGCTTTTTGGTGTCACTTCTACCAACTCATCATCATCAATGAATTCTAACGCTTGTTCCAATGTCATGCGGATTGGTGGCGTTAAGACCACGTTTTCGTCAGTACCAGAAGCACGCATGTTGGTTAACTTTTTACCTTTTAATGCGTTGACAACCAAGTCGTTATCGCGGCTATGAATACCGATAATTTGACCTTCGTAAACTTCGTCACCATGTCCAACCATCAAACGACCACGTTCTTGTAGGTTGTTTAATGAGTAGTTCAAACATTTGCCCATTTCGTTACTGATGAGTACGCCGTTGTGACGTTGACCCAAGGTGCCTGTGAAACGTGGTGCGTAATGTAAGAAGTTAGAATACAGCAAGCCAGAACCTTGTGTTAAGGTCAAGAATTCGCCACGGAAACCAATCAAGCCACGAGAAGGAATGACGAAGTCTAAACGCACACGACCGTGACCATCTTGAATCATGTCTTTCATTTCGGCTTTACGCTTACCAAGCTGTTCCATCACAGAACCTTGGTGCACTTCTTCTACGTCGATGGTGAGTGTTTCGTAAGGCTCTTGGATTTCGCCGTCCACTTCTTTGAAAATAACTTCTGGACGAGAAACACCTAGCTCAAAGCCTTCACGACGCATGTTTTCAATCAAAACAGATAAGTGCAATTCGCCACGACCCGATACGCGGAACTTGTCGGCATCATCGGTATCTTCGACGCGCAAAGCGACGTTGGTCATGAGTTCTTTTTCGAGACGTTCACGAATTTGGCGGCTGGTTAATAACTTGCCTTCTTTACCAACGAATGGACTGGTATTGACTTGGAAAGTCATCGAAACAGTCGGCTCTTCGACAACTAGCGCATCAATGCCTTCGACACAGCTTGGGTCGCAAATGGTATCGGAAATGAACAAGGGGTCTAGACCAGTAAAAGAAATAATTTCGCCCGCTTGCGCATCGGCAACAATTTCACGGTCTAAACCGTTAGAACGCAATACTTCTAAAATACGACCATTACGTTTGTTGCCTTGGCGGTCAATGACTGTAACAGGGGTATTTGTTTTGACCGTACCGCGTTGGATACGACCTGTACCGATAATGCCTTTGTAAGTGTCATAGTCAAGCTGCGTGACTTGCATTTGGAAAGGCGCGTCCATATCGACTTTAGGGTGTTCAACAACATCAATAACGGTGTGGAAAAGGGGGGTCATGTCGCCAGAGCGAACCGTTTCTTCCAAGCCAGCAAAGCCGTTTAAGCCAGAGGCATAGACAACCGTGAAATCGAGCTGTGCGTCAGTAGCACCTAGGCGCACAAATAGATCAAATGTTTCGTCTAGTGCAGCAGCAGTACGTGCTTGTGGACGATCAACCTTGTTGACAACCACAATTGGCTTTAAACCTAAGGCTAAGGCTTTTTGTGTTACAAAACGTGTCTGAGGCATAGGCCCTTCGACTGAATCGACTAAGAGTAGTACTGAGTCAACCATCGATAAAACCCGTTCTACTTCGCCACCAAAGTCGGCATGCCCTGGGGTGTCGACGATGTTAATGCGGTATTCTTGATTGTCGCGTGTATCGATGTAATTAATGGCAGTGTTTTTAGCCAAAATGGTGATGCCACGTTCTTTTTCAATATCGTTCGAGTCCATGACGCGCTCGCCTGTGTCCTTGCGGGCATCGAGTGTGCCAGACTGGCGAAGAAGTTGGTCAACCAATGTGGTTTTGCCGTGGTCAACGTGGGCGATGATGGCGATGTTACGGATATGTTCAATAGACGTCATGGTGTGTGCTCAAAAAGATTTGTAAAGACAAAGCCCACTATTATACTGAATAAAGTGGGCTTTGTTTGAAGTTTTTATGAAATAACAAGGTTCGCCTAGAAATCTGCCCAATCTGATTTGCTATTTGCTTTATTTGCTACTTGCTTGGGAAGCTGTGTTTGTTTGGGTAAGTTGGGCTTTGTTCCTTGCTGGCAAGTGATTCTGTGCTTTGTGTTGCATGGCCCTGCTATTTTCTCGTGCACCAGCGGGAAGTTTGAAGGCTAACAGGGTTTGTGTGATATCTTGTACCTGATGATTCATGTTTTCTGACATAGCAGCAAGCTCCTCGGCTTGTGCGGCTGATTGTTGTGTCATGCCGTCCATATCTTCAACGCTACGGTAGATTTCATTCATGGCAGTTGTTTGTTCGTGTGCTGTATGAGCAATCGCTTCAACTAAGTGTTCTACTTCAGCAGCTTGTGTTTCAATTTGCTGTAAAACCGTTGCTGTTGACTGAACTTTTTGTGAGCCAGCACGGATTTTACCCACTGTTTCATCAATTAAGCCTTTAATATCGCGTGCGGCATCGGCAGACTTACCAGCGAGCACGCGCACTTCACTTGCCACGACAGCAAAGCCACGACCATGTTCACCTGCACGAGCGGCTTCGACAGCGGCATTGAGTGCTAATAAATTGGTTTGGAAAGCAATAGAGTCAATTAAAGTGGTAATTTCTTCGATTTTTCGGCTGTGCGCTTCAATGTCGTTCATGGCAGAAACACTTTCATTTTGACCACAATAACCCCTTTGCCTGCGGAAGCACGTACTTGATGGGCAAATTCGGTTGCTTGGCGCGTATTGTCGCTGGCAGTTTTGACCGAAACATTAATTTCGTTAACGGCAGCCGCTGTTTCTTGTAATGAAGCAGCCATTTCTTGGGTACGATGCGAGCCTTCTTGGTTGGCAGTGTTCAATTGGTTCACGTTTTGCATCAGCTCTTGCATGGTATTGGCAATGTCAGCAAAGGTTTTAGATAGCGCACAAAGAGAGGCATTCATGTCGCCATTGACTTGACCGCGCAAGCCTTCAAAGTCGGCATTAACGCGCTCGGTTAGATCGCTTTGTGCAAGGGCATGCATAACTGTGCCATAGTTATTCAACGCGACTTCTGTTGAAGTAAACATCTCATTGAGTTTATTGGCAAGTTGAGCATAAAAACCATCGAGCCCCTGAGTTTCAAGACGTGCTTCAACGTGTCCTTTGCTGTTTTCAGTCAATACATGCGCAAGTTCTGATTGAATTTTTTGCTCCATAAATACGTCTTGCCATTCGACGGCCGTACCAATGCGTTTTTTATCTTGATCAAAAATAGGGTTAATGACTAATTGTAATGGGTGACCTGCAAGGTTGATTTTGGCAACATTGGTCGATTTGAGTTGGTCGAGCATGGTAATTTGGTGTTGTGGATGCTTATGAAAGATGTCGATTGACTTGCCCAAGATTTCACTTGCTCGAAAATTAGGCAATACTGATTGAATGTCTTTTTCCATGCGTGAGAATAAAGCAATAACCGATGGATTGATATAAATAATGGTGCGATTTTGATCGGTCACCATAATATTGGCACTGAGCGTGTTTGTGGCTGCCTCTAAGCGTTGTGACTTGAGCAACACTTCATGGGTATCATTGACTTGTGTTCCTAATCGTACCTGCAGTGAAGAAAGACGACGTAAAACTTTTCCTGCTATATTATTGCCAAATGTATTGATTTCAAAATTAAATTTACCATCCGATAGCAAGTCAATTGCTTGCATTGATTCGCTAATTCGAGAAACAAAATACATGGCATGTGCTGTTGCAATGAGTGCAAGTAGGGTAACAAATAATTCACCCCAAACACCGATAACAACCCCCAACAGATGCAAGACAAAAGCAATAAGCGATGCAATACCTGTTGGGATAATCGTCCATTGCGGATTGAGGTGAGCAAAGGTGTTGATATTTTTACCAACGGTATCAACTTGACCATTTTTGAGTCTTGCTGTGCCAGCAGCAATTGCGCGATAAGCCGCTTCCGCGCTACTAATTTGCTCGCGAGTTGCTGGTTGACGTACGCTCATATAACCAGTGACACGTCCAGTCTCATCGCGAATGGGGGTTGCGTTAGCGGATACCCAGTAATGATCGCCATTTTTGCGACGGTTTTTAACAATTTGTGCCCAAGGACGTCCTTCAGCGAGTGTTGCCCAAAAGTCAGCAAAGACTTGTTCTGGCACATCGGGATGACGGAGTAAATTATGTGGTTGTCCCATCAATTCTGTTCATGCATAACCACTTGCTTCAACAAAGGCTTCGTTGGCTTTGGTAATATTGCCTTGTAAATCGGTATACGAAACTAGCAGAGTACCCGCTGCCAGCGTATGTTCTTTTTGAGTAATCGGCTGGTTGTTACGCATCGTTGATTTTGCTCCATTGCGTTGTTTTTTGTTCGTGGTTGTACGTACTGAGTAGTTCTATTGCTAATAGCGCATTATTGTAGGTGATAACGAACAAATAATTACTTGACATAAATCAAGTAAATGCGCGTTCTTAGTTTTGCTATGACATTGGATTTTTAGGTTAAGGTTAATTAACGTAACGATTGCTCGATACGACCGTAAGCAATTGTTCCTAATAAAATGCCGCATACTAAAAATAAGCCTTCTAATTTGCCCTCGCCAATCATCGTTGGTGCTGTACCAGGGCAAGCAGCAGACATGCCCCAACCGATACCAAATAAAATCGCGCCCATCACGAGATTGGGTGTCATGCCTTTGGGTGACAAGTCTATCGGCGCGTTGTTTAACAGTCCCCAGGCCTTATGTTTACGCAACAGGTAAACACCCAGCGCACCAACAGTTACCGCGCTAGCCATCACAATGAGTAGCCAACTATTTTCAAATAAAAAAAGTTGCGCATGTAGCGTAAAATTGGTTGCACCAGAAAAGGATAAAGAAAAGCCAAAAATAGTGCCTAATAGTAAGGAGATAAAATTGTTCATAACATTATCCTAAAAAAAGTAACTGCGTTGTAATCAGAGCACTAACAAAGAAAATAGCACCTGCCAATAAACTGACAGGGTTAAGCAATGCGGCCCCAACTAAAACGTGTCCTGTTGTGCAAGCACCTGCGAGTCTTGCTCCAAACCCAAGCAAAAACCCTGCCAATAGTAGCCATAATCCTTTAGCAGGCGTAGTGATTGGTAAAATGGCATCATAAATACCCATCGTGAAACTAAAATGAAAGCCATTGCCGATAGCTGTCGTATATAAAAATCCGCCCAAAGGTAAGCCGAGTAAGAGCCATAATCGTGGATGGTTACGCGTGGTATATTCGCCACGATGAAAAAAGGGGATATTACAAGTGTAGGCGCAAAAATTGCCATATGCCGATGAGCAACCCACGGCTCGACCAGTCACCCAAAAATGGAGAATGACAAATAGCCCGAGCAATGCGCCGCCCACCGCTGCCATATAGAGTGGAGCGTTCATGAGAGGTATCCTAGTTTTTGCACAGAACGACCACGATGGTGGCGGTGCGTTTGTGCGTTGTGGTATTGGTGACAAGGTTCAATGACCCTGCCTTATATTTTGGCATTATTGTAGCGAGACGGCTTGAAATGAAACAGATTAAGTTTTTCGGTCAGGGATAAAGAAGATTTATGAGAAATAAACCCCCTT
Source organism: Thiomicrospira cyclica (assembly GCA_020726325.1). Classification (GTDB taxonomy): domain Bacteria; phylum Pseudomonadota; class Gammaproteobacteria; order Thiomicrospirales; family Thiomicrospiraceae. The sequence continues at coordinate 16,673 of DYST01000034.1, forward strand.
TTGTAAAGGGGGTCGCCAAAGGCGGGGGGATTACAATTGTCCAATATCGGCAACCAAGCTGAAGAGCTGGTTTGCTGTCGAAAGAATAGCAAGACGGTTATTTTTTAGTGCGGTATCTTCGACATTAACCATGACATCGGTAAAGAAGGCATCAGCGGGTTCGCGTAGCAAAGCAAGGGTTTGCAGTACGCCAGCGTAGTTGCCTTGCGCATAAAAAGCTTGCGCTTCCACTTCTACTTCACAGAGTTTGAGCCAGAATGTTTTTTCAGCCGCTTCTGCCAATAGGTTGGTATCGACGCTGTAAGTGTTTTCACCTTCTGATTTTTTCAGAATGTTACCGATACGCTTATTAGCAGCAGCAAGACTGGTTGCTTCGGGCATAGAAACAAAGGTTGAAACTGCCTGTAAACGATGCCAGAAGTCTAGTGGTTTTGTGACACCTGAAGCACGCACAGCCTCAAACCATTCAGGCTTAAAGCCTGCATCGGTAGCATAGCCTTTGAAACGAGTAAACAAAAAGTCAAGGATTTGTTGTACCAGCGCGTCATTATTTTTGTGTTGATGTTGCGCTAAACTTGTTTGCACCCACATATCTAAATCAACGGTTAGTTTTGCTTCGACACAAATACGCATGATACCTAAAGCGGCACGACGTAATGCAAAGGGGTCTTTGTCGCCTGTTGGAATCATACCAGCAGCAAAAATGCCTGTTAAAGTGTCTAGCTTATCTGCTAAGGAAACCGCTTGCGCAACAGAGCCATCAGGAATGGCATCGCCTGCAAATTTTGGCCAGTAATGTTGTTCAACTGCGTAGGCAACATCCGTGTCTTCACCTGCTTGTAATGCGTAGTAACGCCCCATAATGCCTTGTAATTCGGGGAATTCGCCAACCATGTTAGACATCAGGTCACATTTGGAAAGACGAGCGGCACGTTCTGCTAATTCTGGCGATGAGCCAATGGCACGTGCAATGGCTGCAGTCAGTGTTTGCATCCGTTCTACTTTATCAAAAACGCTACCTAAATCTTTTTGAAAGACAACGGTTTTAAGGTTGTGCAACCAGCTTTCCATCGGATGTTTTAAGTCTTGTTGCCAGAAAAAACGTGCATCGGATAAGCGTGGACGGACAACCTTTTCATTACCTGAGCGAATTTGCGCGACATCGGTGCTATCAATATTGGTAATGACAATAAAGACAGGGGTGAGTTTGCCATTAGCATCGACGGTATGGAAATATTTTTGATTGGCTTTCATTGTCGAAATGAGACACTCTTGCGGTACTTGCAAAAAGTCTTCTTCAAAATGACAGGTTACCGCGCTTGGCCATTCAACCAAAGCAGCAACTTCTTCAACTAAATCGGGATCAATTTCGGCGATAACGCCCGCATTTTTAGCGGCAGTATCAACTAAAGAAACGACCGTTTTCATGCGCTCGTCAAAGCTGGCAACGACAAAGGCACTGCGTAGGGTGTCTTCGTAGCTTGCAGGGTCTTTTAGCAATACCAGATTGGGATGATGAACACGATGCCCCACAGAAACCTGAGCTGATTGCACACCCAGAATGGTGCAAGGGAGCATGTCTGCGCCTAAAAGTAAGCTGATATGCTTCACAGGACGGACAAACTCAGCTGTACCCGCGCCCCAACGCATACGCTTAGGAATGGGTAAGTCGGCCAAGGCTTTTTCTACCATCGCTGGCAATAAGTCACGAGTATGACCGCCCTTAATGACTTGTTTCACTGCCATCCAAACGCCTTTAGGCGTGTCGATTTCGATTAAATCAGCAACAGTGATCCCATTGGTACGGGCAAAGCCTTCGAGTGCTTTGCTTGGGTTGCCGTCTTTGTCGAATGCTTGTGATTTGGGTGGACCTTGGCGTTCTTGTACACGGTCTTCTTGTTGTAACTGCAAATCACGCACACGCACAGCTAAACGACGCGGTGTCGCAAAGGGTTCGACTGCGCCAAATGATAAAGCTGCAGCGGTTAGTTGGGTTTTAATACCGTCGCTAAAGGCATACATCAGCTTAGATAATGCTTTTGGTGGTAATTCTTCGGTGGCAATTTCGACTAAAAAATCGGTTTTCATCTGTAGACTTCCTCTAACCAAGTCTTAATCCCTTGGATGGATGGGTGGTTAATATCAATTAAATTTGTAGTAAATAATTTATCAAATCCACAAGTATGGGTATTACTTGCTAACCAACAAAAGATCGTTGATTTATCTTTCTTTTCTAATAGTTGAGCATCAAGAAATGCCGAATAAGCAGTTAATTTGGTTTGGTTGGCACAAGTTGACAGTAGTGTTTCTAATTCGCCACTATTCTGATGATCAGGAAAAATTAGCACGCCCACTTGAAGGTTGCTATCTTGTTGATGCAAATACTTAACCCCTAACCCTGCCGAGATAGGCGAAGTAATATTAAATCCTTTCTTTGCTAAGATCGTTTCGATTTCTTTTTTTCTTGCATCAAAATTAGCATCCGCATCAATGGCAATCGCCAATTTATCAATTTTACTTTCAAGTAAACGATCAAGTTGTTCAGGTAGTGCTAATAAAATACCATCTTTTCCGTTGAGTATACTACCTGTGTCACATTTTGGTTGACAGTTAACTGTATTTGGTAATAGGTGTTCTAATCGTTTTTTATCGGTATAACCCTCAAGCAATAATACATAACCCTTATTCATTATCGAACTTCCATTTCAGATTGAGTTACCTGATACAATCTTTCCTCCGAATAGCGATGAGCATTTAGCCTACCATCAATACGTGATCGCCCCAGACTGTACAAAACACCTTCTTCTGGATGCTCAACAGCGATTTTAGAAAAAGATTCAATCACATCCCAGCTATGGGTTGTTACGAAAACTTGTACATTAAGCTCTGACGCTAAGGTAAAAACCATAAGCCATAAGGCTTCTTGAATACGGTAATGTAAGCCATTTTCAAACTCATCAATAAGCAAAATACCATCTTTGGCATTCAGTAACGATAAAATAATTTGCAGGACACGACTCATGCCATCGCCCATGCTCGATAAAAGAACGGGCGAATCAATGTCTGATTTTCTGACGTATGGCATTTTGATGGGTATAGACGGGTTAATTTGTTTGAACGCTAAGTTTTCAATTCTAGAATCTAAGATTTGTAATGCTTTAAAAACATGTTGCTCTAATCCTGTTAATTGAATATCTGTCCAAAGTTTTTCTAGGACATCGTTAGGCATTAATTGTGTCGTAACTAACAATAAAGGCGTTGATGTTTTTGCCGCTTTAACTGTAGTAGTCTCTTTAAGTAAATAGCCTTGTTTGAATAAATCAAAATCAAAAGAAAACAACTTACCAGTTTTTTTACTCATTGGATGTATGTCTACTAAAGTAGATAGTTCTATAAAATTTACTTTTCCATTATCTTTTTCAATCATCAATGCAGAGCTTACACCTCCGATCTCAATAGTATTCGCACCATAAGAAAAGAGTAACGGCAAGAAATTAAAGTCTATCTGCGTGTATAAATTGTGATCTAATGATTCCGTTTTTGTGAGTCTCAGCAGTTGCTTAAAGAGAATTAGTGGTGTTTTTGTTGCTAAAAGCTCAATCGCATCTAAAATGGTTGTTTTACCAGCGTTGTTACGCCCAACAAACACATTAACACGTCCTAAATCTTCGAGCGTTAAATCATCTAATGCTCTAAAATTTTTCACGGACAAACGGTCAATATGTAATTTGTTAGTCATAACTTAGTCCTCAGTTTTTAACAT
>DYST01000035.1 GCA_020726325.1 Thiomicrospira cyclica
TTGCGCGAACCGCGTGTACATGGTGTCATTGCGGCGATGCTTTCGGGGGAGGAAGAAACCAACAGCGTAATGATTAATCCTGATGATCAGCAGTATGTCATGGATTTGGGGTTGGTAAGTTATAGCTCACGACAGGGCTTATATATCAGCAATCGTATCTATCAAGAAGTCATTCCACGTGAACTAACATGGATTGCACAAACCCGAATTACCAATCAGCAGCAGGCGTGGTATGTGGCGGATGACGGACGCATGGATATGACGAAACTACTGGCTGGTTTTCAACAGTTTTATCGCGAAAACGCCGATATCTGGGTGCATAAGTTTGATTACCAAGAAGCCGCGCCATAGCTACTCATGCAAGCATTTTTACAACGTCTCATTAATGGTGGCGGACGCATCAATCGCGAATACGCGCTCGGGCGTAAACGCACCGATTTATTCATCGAATGGCCAGTAGACGAAGCAATCGGTTTTAATGGTGAGGTGCAACGTGTTGTGATTGAAATTAAAATCATGACCGAGAAAAAATCACTCGATACCCTTATTTCTGATGGCATTGTTCAAACCAAAGCCTACGCCCAACAAATGGGCACTGCAGAAGCCTATCTGGTTATTTTTGACCGTCGTGCTAACCTTGGTTGGGATGAAAAAATCTGGCAGAAAGAAATCGACGCTCTGCCAGTATGGGGATGCTAAAATCAAGCTAACGACGCTCTGCGTGCAACTTCTGCTTGCATCGCAGCCAATCCTTGCGCTGCTAACTCTGGCACGCCGACACAGCCCAGCTCAATGTGACGCGAGCCATCATCACCAATATGGGGCAAGCTATAGAGTTTGAGTTGCGGAAACTGGTGCTCAAAATCTTCCATCCAATCGACCCATAAAGATTCTGATTGACCTTCGATGATAACGCGCTCGACAACTTGCTGCTGCCCACGCAAATTAGGATAATGCGTGTCCAGTACCCAGCGCATCATTGCCCAGCTCATTTGTGGAAAACCCGGCATAAAATAATGCTGTTGAATCGAAAACCCAGGGACGCGGTTAAGTGGGTTAGGAATTAGGTCTGCACCTTGCGGCAAATCAGCCATATGTACCCGAATGGGGTAAGCATCGGCTGCAAATTGCGCTTCGATCTCAGCTACTGCCCCCTGATGACGAATTAAAGGCAAACCAAGTGCCGCTGCTGCTGTCTGACGGGTTTTATCATCGGGGGTTGCACCAATACCACCAAAAGAAAAAGTCAGGCTATTGGGTCGAGCAAAACTTTCTTTGAGTACACGCAATAACTCGGTTGTGTCGTCACCAACATAACGCACGCCAGTAAGTATCAAGTTGCGCTCGGCTAATAAACCACGCGCAAATTCAAAATGTTTGTCTTCGCGACGACCCGACAAAATTTCATCACCGATAATAATTAAATGAATATTTGTGTTACTCATGCGATGTCTCCTCTATGTGACTGAGCTGGCGTAATCTGGTTAAAATATGGCTAAGCTGCCCCCTGTGCTGATAAATATGGTTCATAATATTCATTGCTAATAGGGCATTTTTATCATAGTCGTGAGCAATCTCATTACGAATTTCTCGCAACTCAAACCAATCATCTACATTGACAACATTGAGTTTTTCTAAGCTATTTAGAATGTCCAAAAAAGGCTTGTCGATGTTTTCACCCTGATACAACAGAAATGCCTTAAAAAGCTTAGCACCCATACTATCTTGCGCTTTAGAAAAACGATAAATAACCTGATCAGCAAAAGCAACATCCATGTTATTGCTCAATAGTCGGGTAAAACTGGCAATATTGAACGGAATTTCATGACGCGCAGCCAACTCAGAAAAAGCGATGTTCACCCGAAGCAAATGGGTATCAATTTCTTTTAGCAAATGTCTTAGTTTTGCCTCATAAACTAAAGTCTGACTGCCCATTTTCTCGCCTCCTGCTCAATCAGTCGCGTATGATCTTCACTAAAAACTAAATCGATTTTTCGATCACCAATACTTCTCTTCAGCCGCGCTAAAAAACGTATTTTTTTAGCGAATCTGTCTGAGTCATTGTTTGACTCCACCCACAAGTCGATATCACCCCCCTTTTTACTGTCATCAACTTGACTGCCAAACAAATAGATTTCACCCTGTTCAAAAACTTGACTAAAAATGTGTTTGATTTGTTGCCGTTCATAGTCAGTAAGACGCATTATCTTCTGCTCCCATCTACCGAACAAGAACCATCTTCACAGCCACCGCCGCCGTTAGGAAAGGCGCGTTTAAGGAGGCGAATTAAAGTCAATACCGCTAAAAAAGCAACACTAGCAATCGCCAGTTCATCGGGTTTGTAAGTGGCGTTATAAGACAGCTCCGCCCATTCTTTGATACTTTCTGGCAAGACTAAAGCTAAAGCTGCGAAACCCGTCACGCCCAATACTTGCCAATACCAACTTTTGTCCCACAGATGCCCCAAAGCATAACGCAAGCCTACCCACAGTTTGAGTTTTGGCGGCAATGGCGCGTAATAAGGCAGACGACTATGTAAAAAAACTTCCAACGCCAACCAAAGCACAATGTATGGTGCGGTATCGAATAATAAACCGATAAAATTAAACCAAAATCCTGATAACATAGTCATCCTAACCGTACAAAAAAGATAGTGGCAATCATAACATGACCCTTACCGAATTACGTTATCTACTTGCCCTACACAAAAAGCAGCACTTTGCTCATGCCGCTGATGTTTGCCACGTCACCCAATCGACCTTATCGGCTGGGATTAAGCACCTCGAAGAAAGTTTAGGGGTCGTATTGGTTGAACGTAGCCGTCAGTTTTTGCGTTTCACCCCCATTGGCGAAACCGTGGTGACTCATGCGCAAGAGATTATCTCGCGTAGCGATGACTTGCTTGCTTTAGTCAAAACAAACGATCCGCTGCAAGGTGAGTTGTCACTTGGCATTATTTATACCATTGCGCCCTATTTGCTACCGCAACTGATTATGCCATGGCGCAGTGCTGCATCAAATGCACCTTTACGCTTAATCGAAGGCTTTACTCACGAATTACTGCTCAAACTTAATGCAGGCGAGCTGGATGGCGCAATTATTGCCTTACCCTTTGCAGGCACAGATGACTTTACCGCATGGCAACTCTACCGCGAAGCCTTTACTGCCGTTGTACCTGCACAGCACCTGTTAGCGACTAAAACGCAACTCAACTTAAGTGATATTCAGTCCGAACCCTTACTTATTTTAGGACGTGGACACTGTTTTCGAGATCATGCATTAGCGGCTTTTCCCGATAATAAAACACACCCGTGGCAAGCCTTAATCGAGGGCAGCTCATTAGAAACCTTACGCGCAATGGTTGCTGGTGGCATGGGCATTAGCTTATTACCAGAATTGGCGGCACAACAGCCTTGGCAAGGGTTAATCAGTATTCCACTAGCAGAACCTGTCCCTTATCGTGACGTGGTACTCATTGCTCGCGCCAGCCATCCACGACGAGAGGTGTTGCGTTTGCTGGCACAAACAGTGAAAGGCTTAACGTTAAACCTATCGCATTAATCATCATGATTCTGCTGTGATGTGAGTAATGCCAAAAAAGCATCGGCGACGATTGGGCGTGAAAATAAATACCCCTGCCCATAGTCACAGCCCATCGCAATCAGTAAGTCACATTGCGCTTGTGTTTCCACCCCTTCGGCAATGACACGAATCCCCAATTTGTGCGCCATCACAATAATGGCTTCACACAAGGCTAAATCATTGCTGTCTGACTCCATATTGCGCACAAAAGATTGATCAATTTTAATGTAATCAATGTCAAATTTTTTCAGATAAGAAAGTGACGAGTAACCTGTACCAAAATCATCCATCGCAACCTGAATGCCACTTCGACCAAAATCTAATAGTTGTTGTTTAACACTCGAAGACACATCCATCAACAAGCCCTCAGTGATTTCAACAACCATACTATTGCGCGGTAAATTCAGGCTATTCAGATGTGCAATCCAATCTTCTGACAAAGTTGCTTGACGTTGAAATTGAAGCGGTGAGGTATTAATACTCAGTTGAAATTTAGGACAAACCTGATGCCATGAAGACAATTGTCGTGTTGCTTCCAAAAATACCCACTGCCCTAAACGCACAATTAAATCTGTTTCTTCCGCCACAGGAATAAATTCGGCTGGTGATATCATGCCTTGTGTCGGATGCTGCCAACGGATTAATGCCTCTGCTTTATAGATTTTTCCTGTTGATAACTCAATAATTGGTTGATAGTACAAAGAAAACTGCTGTTTTTCTACAGCAATATGTAAATCATTAATCAGCATTAAGCGTTTCTGTGCCGCTTCTTGCATCTGAGGCGTAAAATAATGAAAGCGATTGCGCCCTTGCGCTTTGGCAGCATACATAGCTTGGTCGGCATTTTTAATTAACGCATCCGCAGTCAAGGCATCATCAGGATAAAAGGTAATACCGATACTGACCGAAATGTACGCCAAACTCCCAGCTAAATCAAAGGGTATTGCCAATTGCGTTAACACTGCTTTAGTAATGCGCTCAACCGCATGACAGTCTTTTAACTCACCCAAAATAATCGTAAACTCATCACCACCAAGACGAGATACAGTATCTGCCTCGCGCACACAACGTTGGATACGTTTCGTTGCCTCTTTTAATAACAAATCACCCATATCATGACCAAGGCTATCATTGACTTCCTTAAAACGATCTAAATCTAAAAATAGCAACGCCATGGGTAAACTTTCACGGTGTGATTTTTTGATTTCATGATTGAGACGATCATAAAACATCTGGCGATTCGGCAATTCCGTTAAGGCATCGAAGTTTGCTTGTTTCCAAATCAAGGCTTCTGCTGCTTTATGCTTACGAATATCTTGCACCACAGCAAGACTATACTCATTACCATCATGATTAATATAGCTGGCAGTTACTTCAACAGGAATCTGTGAGCCATCTTTTCTCGTATGCATTTTTTCGATTTGAAACTGCTCTTGTAACCGATGATCCTGCCAACCAGCAGACCAAGTATCCGCATTAAGATCGCTATCCCAATCCCACACAGAAAGAGAATACATCTCATCCGCCGTATAACCTAACATGTCGCACTGCCGTCGTTTGTGGCTCTTGATAAGCGAGTTTAACCTTATTTTCGCGCATGACTTGTTGATCATCGGCACGGTAAAGCTTAGCCTGTTCATGCCACGCTAAATCATAATCGAGCTTGCCAATAATATCGGCTGGCGACTGCCCACCCGCATCACGCGCAAACAGGCTATTACATCCCAAATAACGCAGCTCTGTATCTTTCCAAAACACGCGTACGGGTAAGGTTTCGATGATTTGTTGTAGTAACACAAGCGATGAAAGATCGTCATGCGAGATATCGATGGTCATTGGCTGGGCAGAATGAGACACAAAAGTCCTCTCAAAATAAATGATTAAGGCTTGAAAATAAGGAAGTTGAAAAAACTTAACGCTAATCTTTTCATTATAAACCATTTTTTAGGTGCAAAGCGATTGTCATCACTGATGGCTTTAGGCTATCCTTATATTCATCAACTCATTTTTTAAGGGAACTTTTTCATGCGTCAAATAATCGCAACAACTAATGCGCCAGCAGCAATCGGCACTTATTCTCAGGCAGTACGTGCTGGTAATACCTTGTATTTATCGGGTCAGATTGGCTTAGACCCAGCAACCATGCTTATGGCAGAGGGCATCGAAGCACAGACACATCAAGTATTCAGCAATCTACGTGCCGTGATTTACGAAGCTGGTGGTGAAATGAAAGATGTGGTTAAGCTCAATATATTTTTAACCGATTTAAGTCATTTTACACTCATTAATGAGATTATGGCGCATTATTGCCCTCAACCTTATCCTGCACGTGCGGCGGTACAAGTATCTGCCTTGCCTCGTGGTGCTTTGGTTGAAGCCGATGGTGTGGCGGTGATTGATAGTTATTAATCGATCTTTTAAGGCGTATCATGGCTCAAGTGCAAACATGATGATTAAGCGTAATCAATCACAAGCAATCGAAACCCAAAGTCTTGCAAATAGCATTAAAAATCATGAAAGTGTAAAACGCTTTTCAGTTCAAGATGCCCATTATATGGCACAGGCTTTACGCCTTGCTGAACGTGGACTTTTTACCGTGCGTCCCAATCCAGCGGTCGGGTGCGTCATTGTGCGTGACGGTGTTGTTGTGGGTGAAGGATGGCATATTCGTGCAGGTGAGCCTCATGCTGAAGTTTACGCGCTGCGAGCAGCTGCTGAGCAAGCGCGAGGTGCAACGGCTTACGTCACGCTTGAGCCGTGCAGTCATCATGGACGCACACCGCCGTGTTGCGATGCATTAATTGCTGCGGGTGTGGCGCGAGTGGTTGTGGCAATGCAAGACCCTAATCCGCAAGTAGCAGGGCGTGGTTTGGCGCGATTGCGTCATGCAGGTATTGATGTCACTGTTGGTTTAATGGCAGATTCGGCGCGCGCGTTAAATCTTGGCTTTTTATCACGCTTGGAGCGCAATCGTCCGTTTGTGCGCGTGAAACTAGCAGCGAGTTTAGATGGTCGTACCGCACTTGACAACGGGCAAAGCAAATGGATTACAGGCGAGGCAGCACGGCATGATGTTCAAAACTTGCGCGCGCGTTCTGGGGCAATTCTGACGGGTGTCGATACGGTTATCATTGACGATCCCTTACTAACGGTGCGCTTGCCAGAGTTTGCGTTGTTTCAGCCTTTGCGCGTTATTGCTGATAGTCAATTGCGCTCACCTGTAGCTGCTAACCTGTTTACGACAGGCGGCAAGGTCTTAATTGTCATCTGTCAGACGTTATTAGATTCTGGACAAGAAGCTGAAAAAATTGCGTTGTTACAAGACAAAGGCATTGAAGTGATTGCTATGCCTTGTCTTGATGGTCGTTTAGATTTAGATGCTTTATTGTTTGTTTTAGCGCAAGATTATCAAATTAATGACTTAATGGTCGAAGCAGGAGCAACCCTTGCAGGTGCTTTTGTAACGCAAAAATTAGCAGATGAGTTATGGTGGTACGCTGCCCCTTGTATGATGGGTCATCAGGCTAGGGCAGGACTTATCTTGCCAGATCATGACGCTATGAGCGATGTTGCTCATTGGACACTGTTTGAGCAGCGTCAGATCGGCAAAGATTGGCGGTTTAAGCTGAAGCCTTAGTCGTTTTCTTTGCTGCTTTAACTTTTTTGCTCGATACTTTGACTTCTTTTGCTTCTTTAGGGGCTTGGATGTTCAATTCTTGCCAGTCGCCATTATTGAGATATTGAATTTGTGTACATAGCAGCAATGGCTCGGCATCGTTTAGCGGTTGTGCAGCATCTTTGCCAAAACTAAATAATGATTTATCTGATTTGTCGGTGCGAAAAAAAGCAGTTCCTAAAAGTTTAACTTGGCTTTTTTCATTCAGTAAACGAAATTGGTGTACGATAGCACGTTCGTCGACCGTGATTGCCGTTTGTTCTGCTGTGCGTGCACCACGAGTGGTATAAGCAAAGATTTTCATTGTTGTCGCTTCCTTATTGAAGTTGTTTGGAATGTATTTTTTAGTATGTCTTTTTAAGACTAGCAGAAAGTCAACTGCTATTGTGTGAAATATTGGTGAAGTTTTTTGTTTGACTCATGATTGCGCCTGTAAAAAGCAGAGTTATGAGATGAACTTAAAATTGATCGTTCTTTTATGATGGATATTAGCAGTGATGATAACGCGGCGGCAATTGTGATGGCATTCATTAGCTTGGCGCATTTGTTGAACTTGCATGTTGTTGCCGAGGGTGTAGAAACGATAGAACAACAGCAATTTTTAGCGCATCATGGCTGTGATTTAATCCAAGGATTTTTATTTTCACGCCCTGTCTCAGCAGAACAAATTACCCAAATGTTAAAAGGATAAAATATGTTTACAGGTATTATTCAGGCAATTGGTCAAGTTCAAGCCATTAGCCCAGCGGCTGGGGGTGACTGGCAGTTGTCTGTTGCGGTTGGCAAGTTGGATATGAGTGATGTCGCCTTGGGAGATTCTATTGCGGTTAATGGCGTTTGTTTAACCGTTATTGCAATGAACCCCACTAGCTTTGTTGCCGATGTTTCTAATGAAACGCTAACCGTGACGGCTTTTGCTGGTTTGTCGGTGGGTGCGCGTGTTAACTTAGAAAAAGCTTTGCGTCTAGCCGATCGTTTAGGCGGACATATGGTCAGTGGTCACGTCGATGGGGTGGGTTCTTGCGATCGCATTACTGCCGATGGTCGTTCATGGCGTTATCAATTTGCCTTGCCCACTGAATTAGCGCGTTATGTTTGTGCCAAGGGTTCAATTACGATTAATGGCGTTTCTTTAACTGTAAATAGCGTGACGGATCATCATTTCAGTGTTAATTTAGTGCCGCATACGCTGCAAGAAACCAATTTAGGCGACTTAAAGCAGGGGAATCGGGTAAACTTAGAAGTAGATATGATCGCTCGTTATTTAGAGCGTTTATTACAGGGTGGTGCTGGTGAGAAGTCGAATGCAATCACCCCTGAGTTTTTAGCAGAAAATGGTTTTTGGAAATAAGCGAAGTACAATCATGTCATTAAATACAATAGAAGAATTGCTGGCGGACTACAAAGCAGGCAAAATGATCATCCTCATGGATGACGAAGATCGTGAGAATGAAGGCGATTTAATCATGTCAGCCGATTTGGTGCGGGCGCAAGATATTAACTTTATGGCGCGTTATGGTCGTGGCTTGATTTGTTTGACGCTGACACAAGAGCGTTGTCAGCAGCTCAATTTGCCCCTGATGGTGCGTGGTTCAACAGATCATCAAGAAACAGCCTTTACCATGTCAATCGAGGCGGCCGAGGGGGTGACAACAGGCATTTCTGCCGCCGACAGAGCCAAAACCATTCAGACTGCCATTGCAGCCAACGCAAAACCGACAGACATTACCATGCCTGGACACGTCTTCCCGTTAATGGCGCGTCGTGGTGGTGTGCTCACGCGTGCAGGTCATACCGAGGCAGGCTGTGATTTGGGGCGTTTAGCAGGTTTGTCGCCAGCGTCGGTGATTGTCGAAATCATGAATGAAGATGGCACAATGGCGCGTCGTCCAGAGCTTGAAGTCTTTGCTGCTGAACACGGCATTAAAATTGGTACCATTGCCGAATTAATTCGCTATCGCAGTATGCACGAAAAAAATGTTGAGCGTGTTACTGAGTGTGCTTTGCCGACAGAGTTTGGTGATTTTCGCTTAATGGCGTATCAAGATTTGGTGGATCAGCGTGTTCATTTTGCCTTGGTTATGGGCAAGCCCGATGTGAGTAAACCAACGTTGGTACGTGTGCATATGCAAGATACGATTTGCGATTTGTTTGCCAGTAATCGCGAAGAATGCGGTTGGACATTACGCGCTGCGATGCAACAGGTTGCGCAAGCGGGTGAAGGTGTTATTGTTGTTTTACGTCAGGATGCTGATGCGCGTGCATTATTAGAACGTGTACAATCGATGCAACTCAAAGATAGACATTTACCTGTAGCCGTCGAGCCGATGGATGATGATGTGAAAACCTACGGTGTTGGCGCACAGATTTTATCAGACCTAGGGTTGCAAAAATTGCGTGTTATCGGTACACCGTGGCAGATGTCAGCTTTAACAGGGTTTGGGCTTGAAGTTGTTGAGTTCGTTGATAAAGTCTAAAAACCGATTGCTCATGAACGGTTTTTTATGTTATTAAAAGATAAGGAATAAAAGATGAAAAATTTTGCAGGAAAATTAAACGCGGAAGGCTTAAAGTTTGCGTTGGTTGTTGGGCGTTTTAACAGCTTTGTTGTCGATGCTTTAGAAGCAGGCGCGAAAGATGCGATTGTGCGTCATGGTGGCTCGTTAGACAATATTGCGGTTGCTCGTGTACCAGGTGCATTCGAGATTCCTTTAGCGGTGCAACGCATGGCACAAAGTGCTAAATATGATGCCATTATTGCTTTGGGTGCGGTGATTCGTGGTCATACGCCACATTTTGATTTTGTTGCTAATGAAGCGACAAAAGGCGTTGCGCAAGCAATGCTTGATTTTAGTATGCCAGTCTCTTTTGGTATTTTGACCGTTGATAGCATTGAACAAGCGATTGAACGTGCTGGCACAAAAGCAGGTAATAAAGGTTTTGAAGCAGCGGTTACTGCCATCGAAATGACGCAACTATTACGTGCGATTGAGATGGATGTATGAGTGAGCAAGTGCTAACCGAAAACACAGCACCAGCCGTCGAGCGTAAAGGTGTGCCTGTGCGCACACAAGCAAGACGCGCTGCTTTGCAGGCTTTGTATCAATGGCAGCTTAATCCGAGTAGTCTTGTTGAACTTGAAATGCAGTTTATTAATGACCCGAGCATTCAATTGGGCAGTAGGGAGTTTTTTAGCGGTCTTTTACAAGGCGTGCTAACGAATCTCGAAACCGTTGATGCTGCTTTTGTTAACTTATTAGATCGTCCAATTGTGCAGTTAAACCCTGTTGAATTGTCGGTGTTGCGTTTGGGTACTTACGAGTTGCTGGCAATGCCAGAAACGCCTTATCGCGTGATTATTAACGAGTCGATTGAGTTAGCAAAAACTTTCGGTGCGGAAGGTGGTCATGCATATGTGAATGGCGTGTTGGATAAGCTTGGTAAAACACTTCGAGCAACGGAGTTGGCTGGCGTTTAATGTCGAGTGAATTTAATCTGATCTATCACCATATCGCCCCAATGGCAGGTTCACGGGGCGATGTCGTTTTAGGTATCGGTGACGATGGTGCTGTGGTTAAGCCGCAAAACGGTCAACACCTTGTGGTTGCTTTGGATACCCTTGTTGCGGGACGACATTTTTTTATGGGTCAAGATGCAGCCGATATTGCTTATAAGTCACTTGCGGTTAACTTATCTGATTTAGCCGCGATGGGGGCAACGCCAAAATGGGCGTTGTTATCCTTAGCTTTGCCGAGCGCTTGTGCCGATCCTGATTGGTTGGCGCGTTTTATGACAGGTTGGTCGAGTTTAGCGCAACGCTATGATCTAGAACTGATCGGTGGTGATACAACCCATAGCGACACCTTAACGGTTAGCGTTACCCTAATGGGAGAGGTTTCACCAGGTTGGTTGCTCAAACGTTCTGGTGCGCGTGTAGGGGATGATTTATGGCTGTCGGGTCATATTGGTGATGCTGGGCTTGCTTTGACACAGTTATTGATTCACACGCAACCAGAGCCAGCGATCGCGCAACGCCTACATAGACCGACACCGCGTGTTGCTATTGGTCAACAGCTTGCAGGATTGGCAACCGCTGCTATTGATGTCTCGGATGGTTTGCTTGCTGATTTAGGGCATTTATTGAAAGCAAGTGCTGTCGGGGCATCTTTAGTGATAGAAAATATGCCTTTTTCGCCAGCGGTGTTGAATTGGGTTGAACAGTCGGGTTGGGAAAATCCGCTTACCAGCGGCGATGACTATGAGCTTTTATTCACTGTATCGCCTAAATATCGTTCTCAGGTTAAAGATTTAGCCATTCAAACACAGGTATCATTAACGCGAATCGGCAGCGTCATTACGGCAGAAAGAGGCTTACGGATCGTAAAAGATGGTGTTGAACAAGAGATTCCGCAGCGTAAGGGCTTTGACCACTTCGCAGCACCTGATATAATGGAACAATCTTAACTACTAGGGTTAGCTCAACAGGCAATGAATCCCACTAAACATTGTAAATATGTCATCCAAGGTATTACCGAGTCGGGCAGTAAGTTTCGTCCTTCGGATTGGATTGACCGCATTGCATCCTTAGATGCTGAGTATGGTGCTTCGCACCGTTTGGTTTATTCTGACAACATCCATCCAGAAGTTTTTGAGGGTGAGCGTAGTTTGATTATTGACATGAAACTGCAAGAAACCAACCCAAGTTTATTGGATTATGTGATGGATTTTGTGCGCATGAATCAGCTGCGCATGGTTCAGGTGTGTTTTATGGAAGGTGAATACGTCGAAGCACCCAATGCACGACGTGAACAGGCACAACGCGCTTAATTCGCGTAGGGGCAAGGCTAGTTGCCCCAAAAACCGGATTGCCCTATTAGCGCAAATATCCCATTGGATCCAGACCCAACAATACCAATAGCCCCGCACCCGCCAGCCAAGGGCCAAACGGGAAGGCATTGGCGAGGTCGTGCTTTTTCAATAGCATGAAACTGCCCATGACCACAATTGCCAAGCCGCCAGCTAAGATAAAAATCGGTATTAATGCCTGTACGCCAAGCCAAGCACCCAAAGCCGCTGTTAGCTTAAAGTCACCATAGCCCATGCCTTCTTTGCCCGTAATAGCGCGATGAATCTGAAAAATAAGCCACAAGCTAACATAACCAATAGCTGCACCCCAAACGGCTTCACTTAAATTTACAAAGCCTGCATCGGTGCTATTGAGGAGTAATCCTAGCCAAAGCAATGGCAGACTGAGTCGGTCAGGAATAAGATAATGCTCAAAATCAATCACGCTAATGCTGATTAACGTCCATACAAATACCAATGCCGCCCAGCCTTGCAAGGTTAGACCGAGCAAAGGCGCGTTGGGATCAAAAAAATGCCATGCCGTGAATAGTGATAAGAGTGCGGTCGCGATTTCGGTTAATGGATAGCGAACGGAGATGGATGTTCCACAACAGCTTGCTTTGCCTCTGCCCAGTAGCCAACTTAACAGCGGAATGAGTTGTTTTGCTTTTAAGGGTTTGTTGCAATTGTCGCAGTGTGAACGGTCAAAGACAAGGGTGCGTAATAGTTCGGGTGTGTCACTTTCAAGGTGGCGCGGCAGTCTCCAGCTGAGCATACTAATAAAACTACCGACACCTAAGCCTAAGACAGAATGAATCGCCAATAGCATGCCTAAGCTGAGTATTGAGGTATCAATCACGGCTAAAAGTTGCACAATTACGGTCGTTTTCCCACACCTTCACCGATGCAACGCTAATGCGTTCATCATTAATATCCTTGCTTAAGCGATTGAACAAAAACCAAGCAATATTTTCGGCAGTGGGGTTTAGCTCCTGATCGAAGGGTGCGATATCATTGAGGTAAAAATGATCCAGTTCATCAATGACTTGCTTGCTACGACGTTTGATTTCTTTAAAATCCATTAACATGCCAACATCATTCAGCTGATCTCCTGACACAGACACTTCTACTTTCCAGTTGTGACCGTGCAAGCGAGCGCAATTGCCATCGTAGCCACGCAAGCGGTGCGCAGCAGCAAATTCGAGTTGTGATGTAAGCGTAAAAGCCATTTTCTAGAATCTCATAATCCTTGATGTGACTGCTAATTATAACAGTTAACGCGCTCTTTGTACGATGTAAAATTCTACTTGCTTTGCGTTGGTGCTTTTTTCCACAATTATGCAGTATTCTGTTACAATATCGAGCTATTTTGAAAGATTTTTTGCAGAGGATGTGTCCATGCCCGTCATTACCTTACCTGATGGTTCTCAGCGCAGCTTTGATGCGCCAGTTTCGATTATGGATGTTGCCGCTAGTATTGGTGCGGGACTTGCTAAAGCCTGTATTGCAGGGCGCGTGAATGGTGAGTTACGTGATGCTTGCGACATGATTGAAACGGACAGCACGCTTTCAATCATCACGATGAAGGATGAAGATGGTTTGCACATTATGCGCCATTCTTGTGCGCATTTGTTTGGACACGCTTTGAAGCAACTTTTTCCTGCTGCACAAATGGCAATCGGTCCTGTTATCGAAAACGGCTTTTACTACGATATTGACCTTGAACACCGTTTAACTGACGATGATCTTGCAGCCATCGAAAAGCGTATGATGCAGTTAGCAAAAACTGGCTATGCTGTGGTTAAAAAGGTCACGCCACGTGCTGATGTGATTCGTGTGTTCACGGAGCGTAACGAACCATACAAGTTAGAATTGGTTAACGATATTCCTGATAGCCAAGCAGACATGAATCTTTACTATCACGAAGAATACGTTGATATGTGTCGTGGACCTCATGTGCCGAATATGACTTTTACTAAAGCCTTCAAGCTCACAAAGTTTGCAGGTGCTTACTGGCGCGGTGACAGTAAAAATAAAATGTTACAGCGTGTTTATGGTGTTGCCTTTGCTTCTGATAAAGAGTTGAAAGACTATCTTGTGATGATGGAAGAAGCGGAGAAACGTGATCACCGTAAACTGGGTAAGCAACTTGATTTATTTCATTTTCATGAAGAAGCACCAGGTGCTGTATTCTGGCATCCAAAGGGCTGGACGGTTTTTCAGCAATTAATTAACTATATGCGTGCGCGTCAAGAGAAAGCGGGCTATGTCGAGATTAACACACCCGATGTGATGGATCGCAGCTTGTGGGAGGTTTCTGGTCACTGGTTTAACTATCGTGACAATATGTTCACCACCACCACAGAGGATGAGCGTGTATTTGCCTTAAAGCCAATGAACTGCCCCGGTGGCATGCTGATGTATGCGCATGGTCAGAAGAGTTATCGTGACTTGCCATTACGCATGGCAGAGTTTGGTAAGGTTCATCGTTACGAACCATCAGGTGCGTTACATGGTTTAATGCGTGTGCGTCATTTTACGCAAGACGATGCCCATATTTTTTGTACCGAAGGGCAAATGGCGCAAGAGTGTCAGGATGTCGTGGCGTTGGTATTGGATATTTATAAAGAGTTTGGTTTTGAAAACATTCACATTAAACTCTCGACGCGCCCAGCCAATCGCATTGGTTCGGATGAAACGTGGGATATTTTAGAGGCTGCTTTGGCGGATTCTTTGGAAACAATGGGCTTGCCGTATACACTTTTCCCTGGGGAAGGGGCTTTCTATGGTCCTAAGTTAGAGTTTGTCTTGCGTGATGCCATTGGTCGTGATTGGCAATGCGGTACGCTTCAGGTAGATATGAGTTTGCCAGAACGCTTTGATTTGACTTATATTTCTGATGATGGCACACGCAAGCGCCCTGTGATGTTACACCGTGCGTTATTTGGTTCGCTAGAGCGTTTCTGTGGTATTTTATTAGAACATTATGCGGGTAACTATCCTGTGTGGTTAGCACCTGTGCAGCTGGTTGTCTTACCCGTTTCGGAAGTTTTTGCTGAATATGCACAAAAAGTGGTTGCACAATTGCGTCAATCGGGTTATCGTGTAGAGCTAGACTTGAGAAATGAGAAGCTTGGGTATAAAATTCGTGAACATGCCATGCAACGTACCCCTTATACTTTGGTTGTGGGTGAACAAGAGCGTGAAACGGAGACGGTTAATATTCGTGTGCGTGGTGGTGAAGTTCTCGGTAATATGAGTATTGCCCAGTTAAATGAGTATCTGAGTCAAGAAATCGCTCGTAAGGGCAGAACAGCATAGTTAATGCTGGCTAGGCTAAGAGTTTTTATGTTTTTTTAGGAGTAAGTGTTATCAGTAAGCGACCTATTGTGCGCAGTACCGCACCAGAAGAGAGCAACCGTAAGGAACGCATCAACGGTGAAATTCGCGCACCCTCTGTACGTCTCATTGGACCTGAAGGTGAGCAAATCGGAATTGTGAAGCTGATTGATGCACTTCGCGCTGCCGAAGCCGCAGAGATGGATTTGGTGGAAATTGCTGCACAAGCAGAACCACCTGTTTGTCGTGTGATGGATTACGGCAAGTTCCAGTTCCAGTTGCAGAAAAAAGCAGCTGAAGCTAAGAAAAAGCAGAAGCAGATTCAAATTAAAGAACTTAAGTTCCGCCCAGGAACCGAGGAGGGCGATTATCAGGTCAAGCTACGCAACCTGAAACGCTTTTTGGAAGAGGGAGACCGAATCAAGGTCATTGTGTGGTTTCGTGGTCGCGAAATTGCACATAAGGAACTGGGTCTGAAAGTGTTAGAACGCATTCAGGTCGATATCGAAGGCTTAGGTGTCATTGATCAATTGCCGAAGTTAGAAGGTCGCCAGTTGATGATGATGGTTATTCCGTCGAAATCAAACTAAACGAGACGCGTGAGGGTGCTTAGTAATAAGTCACTCAGAAAGTTGATGATAACGAGGTAATTCTGCTGTTTCAAAAAGTAAGCTTACATAGGTAAGTGCTTTTTGGGGCAGTAGAATTAAACGAAGTTAGAGCAGCTTTATGAGTGACGGGTGCTACTTGCAGAGCCAATCCTCGGTGCTCAGTCTCACTCCATTAATGCGTAGCAAGAAGTAACAGGATTATGTTATGCCTAAGATGAAAACCAAAAGCGGTGCTAAAAAACGCTTTACTAAAACAGGCTCTGGTCGTTTTAAGTGCAAGCACTCGTTCACTCGCCATATCTTGACTAAGAAAACAACGAAGCGCAAACGTCAGTTGCGTGCGCCTAACATGGTTCACGACAGTGATGTTGCATCAGTTCGTCAGATGATGCCCTACGCGTAAGTATTAGAAAAGGAAACTAAAAAATGGCAAGAGTTAAACGTGGTGTGATTGCGCGTGCGCGTCACAAAAAAATTACCGACGCAGCTAAAGGCTACCGTGGTCGTCGTAAGAACGTGTATCGCGTGGCGGTACAAGCGGTTATCAAAGCAGGTCAATATGCTTACCGTGACCGTCGTCAGAAAAAACGTCAATTCCGTGCTTTATGGATCGCGCGTATTAACGCAGCCGTTCGTAGCTTGGATATGACTTATAGCAAGTTTATCAATGGCTTGAAAAAGGCGAATATCGAAATTGACCGTAAGGTACTTTCTGATATGGCTGTACACGATATGGCAGCATTTACTGTCATCGCACGCCAAGCTCAAGCTGCATTAGCTGCTTAATTCTGATTATGTCAGAATAAAAAAACGGGGGTCTTTTGACCCCTGTTTTTCTTTATTTTTTTGTGCTTAAGTGAAGCGTAAGGTGTAATGAGTGAAAGGCTAGTTCAACCCATTACTCTTTACCCCTTACCCCTCACGATTTTGGAATCCGCTATGCAAATGGATGAATTATTACAAACTGCCTTATCTGATATTGCCGCTACGCACACGCTAGAGACAATCGAAGCATTACGGGTAGCCTATTTTGGTAAGAAAGGTTCGCTGACAGAGCTGAGTAAGCAGCTAGGCAAAGCAACGCCTGAAGAAAAGCCGATTTTAGGTGCTAAGGTGACGGCATTGCGCAATGCCATTACTGAGGCGATGAATGCAAAAAAATCAGCATTAGAATCAGCAGCTTTAAGTGAAAAACTAGCGAAAGAGCAGATTGATGTCAGCCTGCCTGGGCGTGATGCAAAACTTGGCAGTTTGCATCCTGTCACATTAACGATCGCACGCATCACCGACTGGTTTGCGCAGTTGGGCTTTTCAGTCGAACAAGGTCCTGAAATTGAAGACGATGTGCATAACTTCGAAGCCTTGAATATTCCCAAAACGCACCCAGCGCGTGCCATGCACGATACCTTCTATTTCGATAGTGGCTTGTTATTGCGTACCCATACGTCGCCAGTACAGGTTCGTACGATGGAACATCAACAGCCGCCATTGCGTATTATTGCCCCTGGTCGCGTTTATCGTTGTGATTCAGATCAGACGCATACACCCATGTTCCACCAGATCGAGGGCTTGGTTGTCGATAAAACAGCAAATTTTGCGCAGTTAAAATCATTGCTCGAGGCATTTTTGATTCACTTTTTCGATGATAAAAATTTGAAAGTGCGTTTCCGTCCTTCTTACTTCCCCTTCACTGAGCCTTCGGCAGAGGTCGATATTGCCACTAATTTATTAGGTGGACGTTGGATTGAAGTCTTGGGTTGTGGTGTGGTACATCCGAATGTCTTGCGTCATGCTGGCATTGATCCAGAAGAGTACACAGGCTTTGCATTCGGATTGGGTATCGAGCGTTTAGCGATGCTCCGTTTTGGTGTGCCAGATTTACGCATGCTATTTGAAAACGATGTGCGCTTTTTGCGTCAGTTTCAGGCTTAAGGGGAGGCGGTAAAAATGAAGTTTTCGTTTGATTGGCTGACCTCGATGGTCAATACAGGTTGGGATTTGGATGCAACCTGTGCGCGTCTGAATGATCTTGGCTTAGAAGTTGAAGAAGTTACCCCTGCAGCGGCAGTGTTTTCGGGTGTGGTCGTCGGTAAAGTGCTTACGGTTGTGCCGCATCCTGATGCCGATAAGTTACGTGTCACTACCGTCGATGTCGGTCGTGGCGAGCCAGTACAAATCGTCTGCGGTGCGCCGAATGTGCGGATCGGCATGTTTGCACCGACCGCTTTAGTGGGTGCAGTATTACCAGGAATCACGATTAAAGATGCCACATTGCGTGGTGTTGCGTCCTCTGGCATGTTATGTTCGGCGGGTGAGTTGGGTATCGAAGGGCAAGCCAGCGGCTTGTGGGATTTGCCAACCGATTTAACCATCGGTGCCGATATTCGTACTGCCTGGAGTTTAGATGATAGCAGCATTGAAGTATCATTAACGCCAAACCGTGCTGATGCCTTGAGCGTGCTGGGTGTGGCGCGTGATTTGTCGGCATTAAGTGGTGCAACGTTGAGTGCGCCAACGGCAACCTTGCCTGTTGCTAGTGTTGCGACAGTACCCGTAATTGACGTTGTAGATAATGCGGCATGTCCGACTTATTTAGGCTGTATCGTCGAGATGGATAAGGGCGCAGTCACGCCATTATGGATGCAAGAGCGTTTGCGTCGTAGTGGCTTGCGTAGCCTTGGGCTGTGGGTCGATGTGACAAATTATGTGTTGCTTGAACTTGGTCAGCCAATGCATGCCTTTGATGCCGATAAGCTACAAGGCAATGTACAGGTTCGTTGGGCAAATGCAGGCGAGTCTTGTGCTTTGCTTGACGGTAAAACAGTGACCTTAGCAACGGACATGCTCGTCGTTGCCGATAACCGTGGTGCGATTGCTTTGGCTGGTATTATGGGCGGTGCTGATACGGCAGTTGATGACAATACGACGCGGGTAATGTTGGAGTGTGCGCATTTTACACCTACAGCGGTTGTGAGTCGTGCGCGTAAGCTTGGGCTGCATACCGACTCATCGCATCGTTTTGAGCGTGGTGTTGATCCACTGTTACCAGCCTTAGCAATGGCGCGTGCCTTGTCGTTATTGGTCGAGTGTGGTGGTGCAAAAGTGAGTGCTGTCACGACGGTGACAACTGGTACAAATGAATTAGCAAAATTAAGTTTGCGTCGTAGCAGTATCGAACGCTTATTGGGCATGAGCTTGCCTGATGCGCAGGTTGTGGCGCTTTTGTCTGGCTTGGGTATGCAAGTCACAGCTAATGTACAGGGTTGGGATGTGGTCGCTCCTTCTTGGCGTTTCGATATGGCGATTGAAGCGGACTTGGTGGAAGAGTTGGCGCGTATGCACGGCTTAAATAATTTGCCTAAATTGCCATTGCCCGCAACAAGTGTGTTGCCTTCGGGACGCAATCAGCAAGAAATGAAACTCAAGCAGTTATTGGTTGCTCGTGGCTATCAAGAAGCGATTACCTATAGTTTTGTCGATGGCAAGGAACAAGCCTTAGTTGAGCCACGTTTAACGGGATTAAACCTCGCTAATCCGATTAGCGAAACCTTGGGTCAGATGCGTTTGAGTTTGTGGACAGGGTTGTTGGGCGCTGCGCGTCATAATCTTAATCGTCAAGCGAAGCGTGTGCGTTTATTTGAAACAGGCTTACGCTTTTTGTCAGAAATTGATG
>DYST01000036.1 GCA_020726325.1 Thiomicrospira cyclica
ACTACCAGCGGTCAAGCGCATCTCAACTTTAGTGCCAGAAGCCCATGCAAGTGGTGTTGTTCCCTCTTGCCCACGTACAACCGTTAACGTAGAACCACCGACTGAACCAGAGCTGGTGACTTTAACGATCTCCCAATTCAGTTCTTGTGCTCCTGCTTTCTCGAATAATGTAAGTAGGTAGTTGTCATCAGATGCTAGTGCCGGCAAACCATGCGCCACATTAATCGTTGTCTGTGTATCGGTAATAGCCGCTGCTAGTGTCGTTGAGAAGTTATTGAGTAAATTAATCATGCCTTAACCTTTAATTTCATGTCGGGCCAGCGAACGCCGTTTACGTTAACTGGGTCAAACGTCACTAAGTATGCTTTGTACGAACCAACCTCAGCAGGTAAGAATTGGCTACCTATATTGATCTCGACAATGCCGTTGCCGCGTTCAACAAATACGGCTTGGTCAGTAATTGTCCGTAGGTCGGTGATGACAAATTCGTATTTATTGACCGCAGATAAGTTCTCCGCTACGCCCGCGCGAGTCAGGCGTAGAGAGAATGTGTTATCTCGACCTTGGAAAATAGTCTCGACAACCATAACGATTAGTCGTTCAACTGATAGTACAGGTCATCGACGGTGACGTTAGCACCAACACCTGTAACCGTTTTTCCAGAACCGTAGTCTTTAGCTAATAAGATTTCACCTGTATTGTCTGCTGTCGTACTGATTACCGCCCAGCGCAGGGTTAGCCAGTTGTCTGCCGTTGTTGTCCAAGTCTGGTCTGTTAAACGGACACGACGACCGCCAACACCAGCTTCTACTGTCCAGTCAGCCATATTTAGCGTTTTAACCGCATAACCAGCGCCTGGTTGCTCGTTAGCCTCAATACTAGCAAGTGTCGTCCCTTCTACGATAGACGCTTCATCTTTGTAAAGACGTAAGTAAAGTTGTGTTGGATTTGCTCCGCCAGCAAAATACGATGCTAAGATGCCGTCGCGCAGTTTTGTAGAAATTAAACTAGCCATTATGAATCTCCTATAGGGGTGCTAATTTCGAGAAGTTCCGTGACAGAAGCGATTTCTAACTGCCACGTGTTATGGAGCATATCGCCATAGTAAGACGATATATCAACATCTGATAAGTGGTAATCCGTGTGGATTCCGCCTGAAAGAATCGTCGCAGGCATAATGCGTAACGCAGCATCTGTACTGCTGTACTTCATCACGCCACTGTTCAGCATTGTGTTTCCTAAAATACGAGAGTCCAATGCGGTGTATGTGCCAACACCACCACGCAGCTCTAGGCGCGTAGTGATGGTAGCGTCGAATGCATCCGCACTAAATACCCCGCCCAATAGGTGCGCGGTAGCATATAAACCTGCGTCAACACTGCCGCTAGCCGAAACACCGCCGTTACAAACGCTGCTTATGGTGTAAGCTGTATTTATGGTTGCATTGCCTGTTAGTGACCCAGACATTACTGCATCTACGCGCTGATTTGCATCTACGGCATTAGTGCCGTCTTTACCGCCTCGCAACATGATATTTGCTACTAGCCCGCCACTGCCAAGATATTGCTGCGACCCAGCCCCGCCAAAAAGCAGGTGATCTAACACATAACCAGCTACAACTATGCCGTTAGAACTAAGTTGTTCCCCAAGTAGGACAGGGTTTGTAACCAATTCACCGCCAACAGTATCTAGTTTAGATACCCCCTCATCAAGGTCAGCATTAAGAACTAACTGCCCACCAATCGTGCATACCGTGACAACCCCGCCAGATCTGACGGCATCAATATCGAGCTCACTGTCGAATTCATGGAATTGCGTGACACTGCCAGACAAATAGCATGGGTAATGGTATTTTGCATCTAGAGTTTGTGCCGTTTCTAAGCCACCAGTGAATAACCTACCGCTAGCCATCTGTGCATCACTAGATGAATCTGCGTCGATTCCACCAGTAAGAACGGCGTTAAAGTGGCTATTAGATTCGAACAGGTTAATGCCGTCTATGCCGCCAGATAAGACAGGGGCGATAAAGAGCTTAGCGTCTGCAGTGTTACCACTAGCGAAATCTGTTTTCAGTTTATGGTCTGTTACAAGATAGCCGCCGACTGTATTTGTACCATCAATACCGCCGTACTGTCCTGGTCTCCAGTACAAGTCTCCGCCTAGTTCGTTAGTCTTAGCGATACCGAAAGGTAGCGTGATAGGGATATACAGTTTGCCGCCTACTCCCGAGCCTGTACTTGGATTCGCAGCAGTAAAGGAGACTGCTATATTTGCTGAACAGCTGCTTGGTGTCTCTAGTCCGCCTTTAAGTAAACTAGCGGTTGTACCGCCTAACTCGCCAGTCTGATGTATACCGCCAGACGCTAGTGCTGCTACGTTACCGTACGCATTACTTGTCTGGTGTACACCACCTGTCAGAGTATAGGTGTATTGGTTCGCGTTAATAGACCAATTACTGGCAATACCGCCAGCGTTAACTACATCAATAGCGTACTGTGCCTGCACAGCCGATGTAGAACTCACACCACCTGTCAATCCAAAGGTATAACCAGCATCTACAAGACTAGAGGTAGATAAACCGTTACTAAGAACCGCAGTGAGTGTGTGATCAGCACTAATAGCGCTATAATAGGTAGTCACGCCCCCTGTTATGGTAGGGGCGACGTACTGGTTCGCGTAGACGGTGCTAGATGTAGTAATACCTAACGACAATACAGCTGAAATACAGAGAGCACTAGCAAAACTACAAGATGCAGCAAAGCCACCAGTTAGGTTGGCATTTTCTGCAGTACTTGATGTACCGTTCAGTGTACTACTGTTCAGCGTACCGTAGTTCATTGGTTAAGCCGTCGTTGTAGCACGCGTTGTTGCTGCCGCGTTTACGCCGAGTTGTGTGTAAAACATTTGTTGGTACGCTGACGCTAACTGCGAATCACCGACCGAGGCATCTTTGCTGTACGCGCGATAAAGCATGTAGTCGACGATCAAGCCAGCGTATGTGTCGTCTAGGGAGATTACCTCTGACACAGCGGTATGCGCTACAGGTATGCGGGCGTACTGGATTGAGATTGATACCCCTGCTGGTGGCGCAGGGTACAAGTAGAAATCTTTCGGGCTATCGCGTTCGTACACATAATATTTCGCTACTTGTGCTGTCGTTGTCGTGTTTACAGTGTGCCAGTCTGGATTTTGGCTATCCAGTACGTGGCGCTCGATAGGGCGAATGGCGCGTTTTGCCCCGCCTTCGTTGCGGATTACCGAAATTAAGTACGCCCCATCGTCAGGTAAGCTTTGGTGGGAATCGCCTACGGTGTTGATTTGCTTATATGTACTATTGGAGTCTGGGCGGTGGCGCACAATCTCACGATAGGCACTGGCGGTCCATCCTAAAAACTCCTCGTCTGACCAACGAATTGAGTCTTGGTCTTGTAAAATCGTCCGTGCTTGGTTGATTAAATTCTGTACTGTGACGGTCGCCATTCATTAACCCCTAGAAACAAAAAAACCAGCGTTTAAGCTGGTTAATGAAATTCTGAAACCAAAAAAGCCACCTGTTACAGTGGCTTTATTTTGGACGTTATAAGTCGGGATTAATTATGCCTCAATAAAAAAATATTTGCAACAGCTATTATCACTCAAGATCCTTAACCGCCTTCATCAAGATTAGATCAACTTCTTTCTTGTTATCTGTCAGTAGCTTTTTACGCTGCGCATCAGACAAGTCTTTATTTGCAAATATCGAATTTCTATCCTTGCGCAACGCTTTTAACTGCTTATCAAACGAGTCTACTTTTGACCCTTGCCCATCAAAAACACGGCTATTCATATTGCGCAACGCTTTTGCCTGCGCAAGATTGCCATCTTTAAGATAATTATCGTACTGACTCATAATGCCTTTGATCTCGTCAGCTTTCTCACGATAAGCAGCGCTATACATGCCAGAATTAACACCGCCTATCATCTTGCGAGCGATTGGAATATCGCGCAATTCAACTTTCTCATTAGGATTGGCTGCTTTGCTTAATGCCGTATGCGTTGCCTTGCCCATCGACCAAATACCGCCAAAGGTTGCGGACATAATCGCATTTAATGATGAAGGTGCAATCTCGAATATTCCTGACTTAACACCGTCACCACCTGTTGCGCGTGATAACCATTGAGCTAACTTGGTTTCAGGATTATTCTCTTGACCAGCAAAGAACTTTTCACTATCAGGCGTGGCATCATTCTTGCCTTTGTTGTGTGTGTCCTCTGGGCGCATTGGTTTGCCTGCCCAGTTTATGTTTGCGCCAATTTGAATAATTGGGTCAAGCATCGCTGGCGTTACAGCCTGAACAGTGTTTAATCCACCTTCAAATAGCTGCTTACCACCAAAGGGGTTTAGGTGAAGCGTTAAGGCTTTAAGTGTAAACTCGGTTGCTTCTGCTGGTGATTTCCCATGTTTGCCATTGCTTTGGTAATAGCGGTACACATCACCCATGGCGTAGCCGATATTAGTGAAGAAGTTAACGCCGTAAGGCATTTGGATTTGACCAAAATTGCCATCAAAAGCCAACCCTAGCATTGGCAATGTCTTCATTTTGTTTTCGTCAGGCAGTAAATCCCATTTTTTATTACCTTCTTCATCCTCTTCATCACCAGAAGCAATAACTGTCATCATGCCCAACAAAACAAGCCCTGCCAACATTGTTGCAGATTTTGGATTGCTCGCCAACTCAGCAACACGAACCGTTCCTTGTATTGCTGGGTTAAAAAACATCATAAACACGTCGGCTTGACGCGCATAATCGCCTTTACGGTTAAAGTTTACCGTGATATTTTTAGCAATACTAGCCGCTTCACGGTCAGTTTTACCAGCTTCAATAGCGGTTTTAAAAGCTGCTAAACGTGTTGCAATCTCAAGCCCTTCATTCGCTTTTTCGATTTGCGCACCTGTCAATTCCCATGCCATTCTTGATAGCATTTTAGCCTTATCCCACAAGCCAGCATTTTTAGCCTTGTTCGCATCAAGCCACATATTATTAACACGCTTCCCTAATTGCTCAATGTCTTGAAAATCCATAAAGCCAGTAGAGCCACCATTAGCTAAGTAACGAGCCATCAAGTCCTTGTTGTCTTTGCTTATGTTCGCATCACGTCCACGGTAGGCGTAGCGCATACTCGCGCCAATAACAGATAGGTTTTTAATGAATTTAACCGAATCAGTAAAGTTGCCTGTTTCTTTTGGCATCGCTACAAAAGCGGTCAATAAATCGCGCATAAAGTTAATGACAGTAAATTCTGGGTTTAGGCTGGTGTAAAACCGTTTTAGCATATTCTGCATTTGAGCAATCGGCTCAAGCATACCTAAATCAGACACGATGCCAGCGCGTTGCAACTGTTCAAGTAATGCATCATCTTTGATTTTAATAAATACTTCTTTGCCACCAATTTTGACCGCAACCGTGCTTGAGCCTTGGTCAATCGCATTTTTTACCAATCCTATCGGGGCAGTGTATCGCGCTGTGTGAGACGTGCCATCAAAGCCAAGTTGCGCCCCTTTAATGCCGTGATTATCTAAGTATTTATCGCGCTCTTGTTCTGTATCGAACCTAAGTAACGCTTCACCATCTTTAGAGCCTTTGCTTTGGACAATTGTACCAATTTGCCACAGGTCATTATTTGGATTGTCATTAATTAAGTTGAGTAACGCTGCACCAATCTCATTCTTACCACCGCGTACAATTGCCTGTAATCGCTGTTGGTAAATGTTTTCGATCAATGCTGTTGCCAACGTTGTTCGCCCATTGGCTGTTTTAGACTCCTTCCCACGAACATCAAAGCCACGACCAATCCCAACCTGACTATTGGCAAATTCTTTTTCGAGGCTTTCGTCAGCAAAACCTTTTAGGGGGGCATAGTGGCTGTATTTATTCCATGAGTCAAAGGCATCCTTGCTAATTAGTCCTGCCTGATATTGCAGTACTCGAGTTTCTTTGGTGATTGCGTCAAAACGGTCAGCAAGCTTATCGATGTCTTTGTGCTTTGTTTGCAAGTTAGCCATAATCCCTTGCGCCACATCGTCAGAAATGCCAGAGCCAGCCATATTGTTAGCGTCAACATTATTACGGATATGCGCATTACGCTCAGGTGCATGACGTGCGTACAAGTAATCTTCCATATCACCAAGGTCAATATTTGATTTTGAAATATCGCCGATCAATTTGCGTACATCCATTGCGAATTGAGCGGATGACGAGCCAACCTTACCCCAAAAGAGTTCTTCTGCCTTGTAAACGTCGGACGTAGGAGGAACCTTGCCACCTTGTTTCACAATTGCATCTTGAATCTGCTTGATGCGGTTAAAGTTGTTTTGGAATTTTTGTTGTGCTTTACGGAACAATGTAAATTCAGGCACGGTGAATGTGGGCTTGTCTTGTTTCGCTGCGCCACCTTTAGAAAACTGAATCTTGCCAGTCTTTTCGCTGAACGTGCCGACGTTACCAATGGCGGATTTGATTTGGTTTTCACTAAACACAAGAAGCTCATTAATATAATTGCCATTTTGACCTTCATAGTTAAATGCATTACCTCCATTTAAGTCGCGAGGGACAATAATACCATCATGACCATTTTCTTTTGCCTCTAGTGCATATTTCAAATTCTTTAGCGGATTTTTTAGCGACAAATACACTGGCATTATATTGCTACCATCATTAGAGTTATAGCCTGCATAAAAGTTAGCAAATTCTTTTTGTGGTGTAAAATAATGCCCAGCCCCATACCATCCACCATCAGTCTTGCCAAAATTTTCTAAGCTAAACGCATCAAAGTCAGCACCAGTGCCATGATAAACAACCAACGGCTCGCCGTTAGCGTCAACGACTTTACTTGCTCCTTGTGCTTGCTTTTCTCGCAAACCAAGCATAAAATTATAGATGTAGCCTTTGTGTGGGCTGTGTGGCTTGATTCCATCGGAATGATCGGCAGCAGATACGAACCCATCAATGGCTACATTGTCACGCAACACCGCTTCATGCACATACAAACGCTGCATATTTGCATCACGTCTAACTTCCATCAATAACCGATAAGTTTTTTCACCAATACCGATTGGTGCTGCAATAATAAACGCTTCAGGCTTACCTTTTACCTCTGGCAATTTTCCTAATAAACGCCCTTGCTTTAACGCTTCAGGCACAAGGTAAAACGCTTGTGTTTTTACAGCACCAAAACCATGCCCAGCAGAATTGCTCGCAGCTTTTCTATCGACTGAAATAACCCCCAAATCAGCACGATCAACCTGTCCGCCAGTTGAGCTTTCCCAATGCTCACCAACCCAGTCAGCTAAAGGCTTAACCTTGTCGAATCGTGGCACTTCGTCGCCTTTCATGCGTGCCACTGGTTCAGCATTATCAAGCCATTCTAGGTTGTTTACCGTGTCCCAATCCCCAAACCACGCCTTAAACTGTGGCGTGCGCACTTGTGCCCACTGCTGTTTATTCAGGTTAGACTTCTCGCCATTAGGTGCTGGCAAGTAACCATATTCAGCTTCTAACTTATCAGCAATCGCTAACTGTGCGCCTGTGTCACGTTTCGCTTGTGCGATTTCTGCTTGAGTAGGTGTGTCGCTTGCCATACTTGCAAGAACACCAACATAGTCACCTGTATTGTCCTGTGTATTTTCTACACCTTTTGAGGTAGCAACCTCGCGCATATTACGCTTGGCAATCGCCACTAAATCCGCTCCAGTAAGGCTTGCGGTCTTTAACCAGCCGATACGGTGCATTGACGCACGAACAGCCGAAATAAAGTCTGATAGAAAATTAGCTAATGATTGTGAAATATTCTTAGCTACCCAAGCAATCACTTGAGAATCGGATAGCTTAGAACGATCTGCTTTTGCTTGGTTAATCGCTTCTTCAACAATATAAGCAGTCGCTTCTTCTGCGTTACCTTGAACCTCAGCATCAATCATGCGCTGTTCAACACCAGCATAAAACGCTTTGATTTTTTCGTTACCGAAACGCTTACCTTGATTCATCAATTGCATAGCACGCTTTTCAAGTGCCATCTTCTTATCGCTGTTCGCCTTCGCCCACCACGCATGAACACCGACCTCGTGAACCATAACGCCTTGAATAGTGTTCTTGGTTAGCGCATCAGCGACTAGATAGGTAGTATCGGTGACTGGGTCAAAGAAGCCTTGAATGTTGCCGTCATCGTCAGATAGCGTAATTTGATCTTGAACGTTATCAGGTGCTTCATCAATACTGCCCAACACCATCACCTTGCCATTTTTCAGCAACCGCTTACCGTCAGCGTCTTGATTGATAATGTCGGTTGCGGCTTGCTTTGTTAAGGCAGCGGTGGTAGTATTTTTATCAGTTCCTGCTCCCATAGTGTTTGCAATCGGTATAGCTTCATTATGCGTAGCACTGGTTTTGCCACCATCCTTGCCAGTGACATCAGGAACATATCCTTTTGGATAATATCCAGTCAACAACCAAGAATCTTCACCTTCGTTTTTAATCAAAACAGCGGTAAAATTTCCGTAAACAACAACCTCTTTCTCACCTTTCTTGCCAGTTTTGCTATTTTCAAACTTGCTTTTCTCTCCATCTCCTTTTGCAATAGCAACAACAACATCATCAAGGGTTTTCATTGCCTGATCATGAGTAAATCCATCTTTTCTCATTCTAGCTTCTGCGATATGAGAAACACCTTTTGCACCTGCTCTATTTCCTTTCTTGTCTGGAATATCGCCAATATATCCATGCAGAAAATCAACCCATCCAGAGCCATTGCGATACATAGCATGCCTAATATCAACACCACTATCATAAACTTTATGAATTGCATCTATTCCACGAATTACGCTTTCATCAACCGCCATTTCAGCACGACCACCATCAAATCGCACAATCTGCTTATCACTTGGCACGTCTTGCGTTTCCCAAGGAGCGGTTAATTTACGCGCTTGCGCATCCATCGTTAGGCGTGTTTGCGTGTTACGTGCTTCGGTTTCGCCAGCCAAAGCTTCGTATAATTCGCGGTCAGTTCGCTTGTCAGCCTTAACCTTTAAGCGATAATCAAGCAATTCTCTTTGTTGAACACTGCCATGTTCAAGTTTATTGAACTGTCGATTTATCTTAGCTAGTTCGCGTTTTCTATAATTTTTGAACTCTGCAATATTCCCACCTCTTGCAAAGCCTTCTGCTTTTTGGATTGCGTGTTGAACTTCATGAAGTATTGCTGTCTTGTACTCAGATCTTGGAAGCCATTCACCAAGATAAATAGTATTTGTTGAATAATCATAAGCAGCACCGAACCCAATCATGTTTGAAATTCTAATGCCGACATATCCAATTGACGGATACGCTTCATAAAGCGCATCATGCGCAAGGATGCTATGTAATCGTTCGGTCTCATGTTGCTTTAGGTCTTTCACTAACACAGCCCCACTATCATCAATCTCCCACTTCCACTGCTTATCAGCTTCATCCTGATACCAGCCAGTACGTTGACGCACTTCATCGCGACCCATGCCGTCAGCCAATGCCTGTTGCGCTGTTGCAAGGTTTTCTAGGTTTGCTGTTTTGGCTTTTTGTCCTGCGAAAGAAAATTTAGTTGCGTCGTCGCTAGTAGTGGTGGTAGTATTTTCTTGTGCATCCGCTCCCTGCTCAAGTTGGGTAGTCGTAGACTTGGATAGCGTAGGGTTAGTCGTAACGTTGCCGACACTAACCGCATCGGGTGCATAAACCTCCCAGCCATTCATAACCCAAGAATTACTGCCTTTGTTCTTAATTAGAATAACCTCAACGTCATCGTAACCGACTGTTAAGTTTTTACTACCTTTAAACTCATAGCTTCTAATCTCACTGCCTTTTGCAACAGCTTCCACCAATCGCGGCATTAACTGCATTACATCATCGTAACTCATGCCATCTTTACGCATACGCGCTTCAATAACGTGCGATAACCCCATTGCACCTTTAGTCTTTCCGTTTGGCTTTACAACACCTTCATCGCCCCAAACAAAATCAACCCAACCAATATCATTACGGTACATGGCTCGATGAACATTTGTCTTTTCGGTAATGACTTTGTGCATGGCTTCTGTGCCACGCTTGATGTTAGCATCAACTGACTTCATGGCAGATTGCGAGAATTTAACCCCACTGTCAGCGTCTTGATTGATAATGTCGGTTGCGGCTTGCTTTGTTAAGGCAGCGGTGGTAGTATTTTGATGTGGGTTCTTGGCAGAAGGGTTGCCCTCGGTTGCGCTAGTAGTCGCACCACTTGAACCCATATTTCTATTAGTGTAAAGAGTTATTACACGTTCACCGTCCTCTCTATCACCAACAAGTAATGTTAGTTTGTGACCATCTGAAAGATTTTTAACATATTTTCTCTTTCCATCTGGTTCAACATTAAAATTAACATTGTCATCTTTTAGCATATCAACAATCATGACAACTTCATGATTAGTAACATGACCAACTGAACCATCAGGCAAATGCTTCTGAATATGAACAGAACCAAAACCACTACGACCTGTTTTCTTTTTACTCTCAAAACCTCTTTCAAATGCCACAACCGAATCCGCATCAGCTTTTTTAATCAATGTCTTTTGCTTGTTATTGTGCGTGACATTGTGAACACCACGAATTTCTTTCTGTCTATTGTTATAACTAAACCTCACCCCACCGTCAGCACCTCTTGGTTGCTCTTGGTCTGCTAGTGTTACAGGTTGCGCGTTATCGGGTGCAAATGGCGCATTAACAGAATCACCATACCCTAACGCATGTGGTGTAATGTCTGCATCTAACCGCGCTTGATAGTCGGTAATCTCTTGAGCGATAGCATCGGCATCTTCTTCAGCATAATATAACGCTTCGGTGACAATGCCTTGATACCGTTTACCCAATGGCTTGCCTTCTAAAGCCGCGACTAATGCAGCCTTTATCTCGGACACCGTGTAGCCTTTACTAACCAGCAGTTGAGTAACAACAGGATTCGTTGACTTAGTACGCTTCATTTCTTGGTTGTGAATCTTGCCATCACCACCGACATAGCCAGTCCCTGCTTTAGGCACAAGCGAGATATTGCCGCCTTCTGTGCTATCAGAAAAAATAGCACCTAGCGCGTTACGATAATTCGTATCTGATAATCTCTCATCGGCATAATTTGGCGGCAACTTAATCTGTTCTTGTGGCTGCAATGATTCGTTAATCGCAACTGGCAACTCAGGCGTAGCGACACCCTGCATTTCTTGTGCGCCAGCTTCTACTAGTTTTTGGTTAC
Organism: Thiomicrospira cyclica; assembly: GCA_020726325.1. GTDB lineage: Bacteria > Pseudomonadota > Gammaproteobacteria > Thiomicrospirales > Thiomicrospiraceae. Next base: position 11,287 of record DYST01000036.1, read on the forward strand.
CAGATTCCATAATGCGTTGACGGTTTTCTGCATGAACCAAACGCTTCAGCTCAACCTCGCTTAAAGCCTTAGTTAGCTGGTCATGAAGTGCAGTATTCGTTACAGGCGATTTACCCTGTAATGCCTTAATAGCAGCGTATTCATCATCAAATGCTTGCAGTTGGGATTCAGTGTAATCTAAATCTTTTTTAAGTCGCGCTTGCGCTTCACGCTGACGATAAGCAGAATCAATTTGTACTTTATTTTGCGTGTCAATCGCGCTATTAAGCGTGTTTGCAATATCGAACGATTGTTCTTGCTGTCCGCTTTGTCCGCTTTTTGACTCAGGAGGCGAAATCTCGATAACAGGTGCGCCACTAGCAGCCAATGCCTGTAATTCAGGGTCTTGTGGCATCATGCGTTCAAGTGAAGCGTTAGCCTGTAATACTTCTGGTGACTGTATTGCTTGCGCTGTTGCTTGTTGATTCTGTGTGCTCATTGTTTGTGCGTTTTGCACTGCTTGCGTTAAACCTGCATCAAGACTGCTTTGTTCTTGTTGGTTCGCTGTTTTTGTTTGATTCGTGTCTGGTTGTTGCTGACTTGCGCTAGCATTACCGCCCAACAAGTCTGTACCATCACTGCCAGAAATATCAGGGCGAGCATCTGGCTTTTGCTCGTAACCCCATAATTGTTTTTCGGTTAGTGGCTGATTGGCTTGTGCTTGCTTTGGTTGTGGTTTTTGTGTGGCATAACCGATCAACCCCAGACCAGAACCCATGCCAGTGCCAACCATGCTACCTTGTACCGCAGCACCGACAACGCCTTTACCAATCACTTGCGACTTGTCTGCATTGTCATAAACGCCATAATTAGACGCTGCTGCACTACCGCCAGACTCCACCGCTTCTTGTGCGCCCTCTTTAACCGCACCACCACCGACAGATGACACAAAGCCTTTATTAAGGTTGCCAGTTGCAACATCGGCTTCTAGCTTTCCTGAACCAGTCAGCTTACTTGCCACTACCGAAATAGCAGCAGCGACAGCAAATGCATCCGCACCAGCATTACGCGCGATGACATTAACCGCTTGTTCGTGTGTTGCGCCTTCATTGATTAGTTTGTTATACGGCTCAGACAAAGCCTTTAACTGTTCAGGCTTCATTTCTTGCACGCGCTGCATTGCTTCTAAACCAGAATCACCGCCCTCAAGCATTGCTCCAGTTGCAACAACTGACCCAGTTGCCGCTTTCGTTGCCGCAGAACCTGACAATCCAGCTGCACCTAGTTTTGCCGCACCAACACTCACAGCAATTGATGGGGCAGATTTAACTAAGTCATTCCAAGCATGAAACGGATTATCGGCATAAAAACCAGCAGCACCTTTTGCTTCTTGCCATACCGCACCATTTTTCCAATTTTCTAAACTGCCAGCATCAACATCGAACTTAGGTCTTACATTTTCCTCGACACGGTTAAACTGATCTGTATGCAATTGTTTACCAACAGAATCAGACAGTCCTTTTAACCCAAGCCCTGCTTGTTGAGCTTGAGCCATAAAGCCCTTAGCTTCTCTTTGCTTTGGCAGAATAGCATCTGGCAATACCGCGCGAATGCCTTGCGCGAATTTATCACTAACAAATTGTGGTGTTGCTAAAATACCAGCACCTAAATTAGCGATTCCTTGCCCAAGAGAAACAGCTGAATCTTTGACAAATGATTCTTTAGTGCCTAAGAACTTATCATCAAATTCCGTTCGATCATAACCTCTTTGCTTGACAACTTCTTCAAAGATTGTGTTTGATAGCTCATCATCAGAGTAGTCTTTTAAGTGTGGATATCGCGCTCTTAGCTCATCGATTACTGCCATCATCATTCTCCAAAAACAAAAACCCCGCATAAGCGAGGTCTGAAAATTAGGTATAAAAAAAGCCAGTACAATGACTGGCTTTATTGGGCGTTATTACCCGCGTGTGATTATATCACTGTTTTTGTTTTGTTGGGAAATGGTAGTTAATAAAGTCGCTACTCATAAAATCTGGTGTAGCAGGTTGCACACTTGTCGGTTGTTGTTGAACAGGCTGTTGTTGTTGTGGCTGTGTTTTAGCGTCGCTGCTATACATAATAGCGTCATAGTCTTTTTGCAGCTGATTGATTCTGGCAATAGCATTTTCGTTATACGCTCCTGACTTTCTTAAGCTCTCAATCTCTCTTTGAATTAAGTTTGCTTTTTGGCTGGCTGTTAGCGTGTCATTATTTTTAGAGCCGCTTCCAGTAGGTGAAAATCCTCCAGCAAATGCTTCGCCACTAAACGCGCTATAACCAGGTTTCTTAATCTCTTGCCCTGGTTTCATGCCATAAACTTGATAACCTAATGCAGGGTTTGTCTGCACTGCTTTTTTAGCGGCATCTGCCAATTGATACGGCTGCTGTAGCTCATTAACAAGCGTACCCCAAGGAAGCACAACAATCTCATCGTTAGCGTCTCCTGTTTTGTTTTTTGTCGCTGGTACATTGCGCTTGATTGTGCCGTCTTTATACTTAATATCCATAAGAATTGCTGCGCCATTACCAATTGGTGCTAATCCTGCCGCGCCAATACTTTCGATACTTGGGTCGGCTTGCATTCTTTCGGAAAAAGAAGGAATAAAACGCGAGTTTAATACATTACGCCATTCTGGTGATGATGTTCTGGCAATTAATTGATTGGTTATTTCGCCACGTTTGCCTTGGTCTTTTTCGCTTGCCATCGCCTGATTAAAGGCATTAAAATCAGAACTAACAGCCGCTAGTTCTGGCTCTCTTTTTTTTAATCCGCGTAAATATTCACGTTGCGGATCGTTTAGCCCTGAAGCATCATTGTATGCAAGTAAGTTTTTAAAGCCATCTTGAGCTTGTGTATTATTAAAGTTATAGCCTGCGATTCTAGAATCAAGCATTGTTTTGTTTGCTCTGGCATTGGTCGCGTTATAGTATGCCGCCGCATTGCTTTCTTTGATCGCTAAAGCTCTTGCCTTTGCTTGCTGCTCTTGCTCATAGCGCATATTGGCTTGTTGTTCTGCCGTCATGCTCGTGTTGCTAATCATTACGCCTTTTAGACCATTATTGATTAGCCTGTCTTCAGCGGCAATTTTGCTACTTTCTTCTTGTTCTTTTTTCTGCTCTGCGTGCGTTGTATTGCGCCAGTCGATACTTTCTTGATAGCGACGGTTATTTTCGGTAGTCTGTGCCGCTTGCTGTTCTTTTGCGTCTTGTTGCTGCATGAAGTTGTTCATCATGCCAAACCCTTGGGCGAACCCTTGCGCCATACTCATTTTTTAAAACTCCTTAAAACAGACTGGCCAAAATCAAACCGCCTGCAATCCCTAATCCAACAGGTCCCAATGCTGCAGCACTTGCCATGCTTGCACCACCTGCTATGCTTGCACCACTTGCATACATAGCACCAGCCATACCACCAACGGCTGCTAATGTGCCCTTCATTTGTTGGCTTGCTGCTTCTTTCTGTGTATCGATGCTTTTTTGCTGCTCGTTACGCGCTGTTTCCATTTTCGCAACATCGCCAAAGCCTTGCGTTGCCTGCCCTGCTTGTTGTTGACCGATACCAATTAACCCCATACCCATGACACGATTCCTTTATTGGTTAGCAGACAATTTTTGACCAGACATAAGCACCATTGCCCTATCTTTAACGTCATTATTCATTTGATTTACCTGTGATACTTTATTAGCAGCATCATCAATGGCAGATTGACGCAGCCCGAAACCTTGCGCTCGTTGGTCAATCGCACCACCATAGCGTTGTTGATTGCGCATACTCATGCCAAAACCTTGTTGCTGCGTGTTCTGACCCATGATCTGGTTCGTCCAGTCTTTTTGCTGCTGGGCAATCGCATCATCGGAAACCATGCCGTTCAGTTTACTTAAATAAGGGCTAAACCGAGCCTGATAATCATCGAACTGTTGGCGCGTAATGGCTGCTGCAAGGTCGTTTGCTGCTGTTTTGCTACCGCCATCAACACCGTACTGGTTATAAATTCCATCTAAGGTAATGCTATACATTAATTAAACCCCTGATTGATCGACTTGAGCGATACACCAAAGCCGTTATTAGAGCCACCAAAGCCATAACCGCTACCACCAGAGAGAGATACCGTGTTTGTCGGTGCGCCATTACTTGGCATACTGTAATTAAGCACAGAAGGCGTTTTAAAATAACTGTTCACGCCATAACCAACACCAGCACCAATTACTTGACCTTTGAGTTGTTGATCTGCGTTAAATCTATCAAAAGAACGCTGAGAATCATTAATTGCAGTGCGTGCCGATTGATCTGCTAGACTTCTTGTGCCATTAAAAGAGGCTGTATCCTGACCGCTACCCATAGCAACAACATTACCAAGCCCCTGAACATGTGCATTTTTAGCAGCCATTAAACCTTGGTTGTATGCATTTTGCTGTGTCTTGCTAATTGCCTGATTTAATGCTCGAGATTTTCCCTGATACGCGCCCTGACTTGGGTCTATTCCTCTGCCAAACATTTGCTGATTGTAGTCGGCTTGCAAGCCTAATGTGCTCTCGCGAGCTTTATTCATTGCCATGTTGGCAACATTAGCTTGCGCCGTTGGTGCTGCCATTACATCAACTTCGCGCATATACTTGTCTTCAAGCGGGACAAATTGTTTCTGATAAGCATCCCACTTACCAGCCGATACCTCAGCTAACGCACGTTCTGCCGCTGTTTCTGGTACCTCTGACGAACTGCCACCACCACCCATATCAAACCTCCATCACGTATTTACTGCCAGCAAACTTGTACCCAGCAGCACCAATAATCTTGTCATAACCTTTGCGTGTTGTGTAAAACTCAACTTGTGCCACGTCAATTGATGCCGCAAGGTCTTTAATGCTTTGTGCATTTTGCTGAATCAGATTGTCTTGGTCTGGGTCGTTACTGCACGCAACCCATACAAGCAACGCCTGTTTGTCGGAATTGTTAACGGGTATCTTTTGCAAAACAACAAACCCACCAATCGCTAAATAGAAATGAGCAGCACCACTCACGCACGCTGCATAAATATCCTCTGGTATCCAGTCGGGCAGTCCGCGTTCACAATCTCGCTCGTGCAATCGAATCAGTAAAGATTTTACCCAATCCCAATTGTCGCGTATCGATGCTGCTTGCATCATACAAACCTCACGGGCTTAACGTGTTGATTGGCGTACTGTAGCTTTTGCGCTTTAGCAATACGAACCTGTTCACGGAATTGGTTAGCGTAATACTGGGCAAGATTCGGCTCGAACCATTGGTTATTGTTGCCACGCGTCATTAATGCACGTTCTAACGTGCCAGCAATAACACCGTCATAATAAGTATCTTTGAATGAATCGTGAAAACTTGTCGCGCCACGTTTTGGGATATTGATTGATGTCGCGGTTAGCGTCAGATTAACAGCAGGGACGCAATTAAACATAATTACCAAACCGTCCCACCGATAGGTTGTCGGAACACCTGTTGACTGACGTAAAGTGCTAACCTCTTGCAAAATAAAACCATCGTCACGTTTTACCTCTCGCAAAACATAAGGCGTTTCAGTGTTGCGTTCAATCATCACAAAGCCTTCGTACTCACCAGCAGATAAATCAATTTCGGCAGGGCATTCTAAGCACCCTGTTTGCTGGGCAAATTTATTAATGGCTTCGACAATATAGCGTTCTGCCAAAAAGTCAGCTAAGCCAGTCGCAACCATGAGAACGTCTGGCAAAAAGTCTGCTGTTGTGACTGACATTACCTACCCCTTATTGATTGCGGTATTCTTCTTCTGTGGCTGGAAGCATATCGCCACGACGGAGTAAGTCATCTGTCACTTCAAACACGCGACCATTGATAGGATGTTTAATATAACGAGAGCCGCTACCAATACCAACAGTCGGTACGCTAGAAACAACCGTATCACTATTGTTTGCAGCCATTAACTGACCACGAAGCACATCGACCTTTGCAGTTTTATCAATAGGCAAGCCTAGTGTGGTCAATTCATCAATCAGTTCTTGTTTAGTCATTTGATCTGCTGTTTTCACGATAAATTCCTCGTATTAATTGCTTATATCAGCCTTACGCAAAGCCGATATAAGCAAGACGCTCAATAAAGAACGCCTTGCTATCCGTTACACTTTCTTGATTAACACATCAATTAAGCATTCTGGGCGCACCGTTTTGAAACCGTACACTTTCAAGCCACGGTAGTAGGTAGCAAACGATGTTTCTAAGCGACCATTTTCGTTATTTACGAATTGAGACGCGAAAGAAACCGCTTGTTTGATACCAGCAATAGCATGAATACCACCATCACCATCTTTTAAGCAGTTGCTCGAGTAAATCGTTAAGCCGTCAACAATGCCGATACGACCTGTGCGGATAACGCCACTGGTATCACCTGTGATTGATGCGTCTTTAAGGTCAGACTTACGAATCATGCCACATGCCCATGCTGGTAACACGATAAAGCGGTTTTCTGTCGGGATGTTTAGTTCAGAAAACTTAACGTTCACATCGACCAACAAATCAACCACATCGTTTTTAGTAACAGCTAACGCACTGTTTGCTGTACCTGCATTAAACTGATACCCAGCGTCTGCATAGACAGCGGCAAACACTTCTTTTTCAATATCAATCGCTAAGTTTTCAGCCGCATCTTTTGTTGCTTCGGCAATAAACTCTTTGACTGAGCGTTGATGTTGCTCAATATCATCTTCTAAAATCGACCACATCCGTGCGCGATCAATTTTTAGAATCGTATTGTCTTCTAGCGTTGGTTTGGCGTATGTGATCGTGCCTGTATAAATCGAGTTTGTCACCTTTGGTGTGTGGCGAATGGTCACTTGCGAACCTGAACCGCTAATTTCGCCTTGGTAGTCGGTGTTAGTGACTTGTTCCAAGATGGTCGCTTCCTTGAAACGCGCGAGCAGTTTCTTGGAGTAAATTTCATTAATAAAATTTGTTTGTGGTGCTACTGGAAATGGTGCTGGCATGATAATCTCCTAAATAAACCAGTCCTAAATCACGCGCCCTTCTAGCATTGCCTGATCAATTTCTGCCTCTAGTTTGCGGTATTCGCTAAGAGGCATTTTACTAATTTCAGCTCTGGTAAAAGTTCGCTTTGCGTTTGGAGATACTTGCGAACGAGTGTTAGGGGTCGCAATTTCACGCGCTTGATCTACTTTGATTTGCTGCGCTTGCTGCGGTGACGAGTTCTTAAACTGTGTTAAGAGGTCTACCACTTCTTGCGCTGTGCCGTTCTGCAATACTTGCTGTAATCGCGGGTGCTGATTGGCAATCCAAGTATTAAACTGTGCGCCTGAGCGAACCTGCATTGCGTCAGGATGAGCTGCTAAAATAGCGTTCATATGCTCCTGTTGCGCTGTTTGTTGTTCTCGCTCTTGTTTAACATGGCTTACTTCTGCATTTTGCTGTTGTACCTGCACACGTAATGCGCTTAATTCAGCCATCATCGGCTTTAAGAACTCATATTCTTCAGACATAGCTTCAACACTGGCAAAACGCGCTTGCGATTGGGTGTTAAATTCCTTTTCTCGGTAACCAGCAATTTGCTTTTGTGCATCCGCTAATTGATTACGCAAGGTTGCGTTCTCTTGACCTAGCTCGGTAATCTTACGCTGTGAGTCTGCAAAACGTTTTTGCAGGGTCTCTAACTCTTGTTTCGTTGCATCATCGTGAGCAGGTGTGACTTGATCGGTTTGTGGCGAGTCCGTTTGCTGCGCTGCTTGCTGCTCTGCTGTTTGATCAGAACTGGCTTGTTCAGCTTGCACCTTAGCTTCGGGGCTTTGACCTTCCATCATCTTGCTCAGTAACTCGTCTGCTTCTGCATCGAGTTGATTCACTCTTTCCATGTAAATACTCCTGTACTCGCGGGGCATGGCTGCCGAATCGCTTAATCGGGGGCTTGTGCCGAATCCGTTGGTGATAAATTCCAGGCATAAAAAAAGCCCGCATAAAGCGAGCTTGAATTTTGGACGTTATAAGTCGTGAATTAGTATAGTCATTTTTTTGGCAGTGTGCAAGCTTTTGTTGATGAAGTATGATGGGCATGTGTTTGGTATACTAAGTAACGATATTCTTACTCCTGTTAAGCGTGAGCGTATGACTCCACAAGATTTTATGCTGTGCAAAAACGACAAAAGCCCGAACAGGAGAAAGGGCAAGCAATGAAAACAAGCGAGTTCAAACGATGGTTGGCAAAGCAAGGGGTTGATTTTGTAGAAGGTTCAAGGCACACAAGACTTATTACAACGGCAACAAGTCTGTGCTGCCAAGACATCAATCTACTGAAATGAAAGAACCGACTCGAAAGGCGATTCTAAAACAACTTGGACTAACCGAACAGCATTAACTGGCTGTTAACTATAACAAAAAAGGTTATGTATTATGCT
>DYST01000037.1 GCA_020726325.1 Thiomicrospira cyclica
TTGTTATGCCCAAACAATACAGGAACATGTATTTTATCTTTATTACTTTTTCCAGTCTCTACCAGAAAGTCAGCATCTTCTAAATTCGATCTTATTGCAGATAACACTTCATTACTTGACAAGTTGTTAGCGTCAGAACAGATAATATGATTCACTGCATCAAAACATTGTACAATTCGCTCTAGCTCTGTAGACAATCCAATCGAACGTGGAAAAAGCTGATAATTTATCATGGCTTAAAATGTAATAATTTAGCTGTGTCGGGTGGGTTATTCTGATTACCAAGATAACTAAAAAAATCAGCATAACGTTTTATTTTACTTTCTTCACTTAGTTCAAAACTATCCGCAAAGGCATCCTTAATAAATGACTCTAAACCAACGCCCATCGCATTCATGCGATTCGCATGACCAGAACCATTATCCAGTACGTGGTTATAATGTTGAACAATCGTTTGAATCGCCGTTAAAAAACTTGCCATTACCCCGCCTCACCCCGATAGGCTTGCCATTCTGTTAGCGTCCGATCCAACAGGTTCGCATCATAATCCCCTGTCATATACGCCTTACCAATCGACTGCAACAACACCAAGCGAATATGCCCTGCATCGGCTTTTTTATCGACTGCCATCATATCTAAAAACTGCGCTGGCTTAATTTGGGGCGGTGGATACAAAGGCAAACGCGCACGCGTGGTAATGTCTGCCATGCGATCTAAATCAACATCGCTGATATTACCCATGAGCTTACTCATATAGCCAGCCTGCATCATGCCTGCACCCACCGCTTCACCATGCAACCACTCGCCATAGCCCATACCTGTTTCGATGGCATGACCAAAGGTATGCCCTAAGTTGAGCAACGCACGTACATCGGCTTCTTTTTCATCGGCTGCGACAATATCGGCTTTATCTTGGCATGAACGCGCAATGGCGTAAGCCAAAGCTGCTGGGTCACGTACCAACAAGGCATCCATATTTTGCTCTAACCAATCAAAGAAAGCGGCATCGCAGAGCAAGCCGTACTTGATAATCTCTGCCACACCAGCCGATAACTGACGGTCTGGCAAAGTATTGAGCGTGAGCGTATCAATCAATACCACTTTAGGTTGATGAAAAGCACCAATCATGTTTTTACCTAACTCATGATTAACACCTGTCTTACCGCCAACAGAGGAATCAACCTGCGACAACAAGGTCGTCGGAATTTGAATAAAATCAACACCACGCTGATAAATGGCAGCAGCGAAGCCAACCATATCACCAATCACACCGCCACCGAGCGCGACCAGCATACACTTACGATCAAAACGATTTTCGAGTAAAGCCGTAAAAATTTTATTTAATTCGCTTAAGGTTTTATATTCCTCACCATCGTCCAGAATACAGGTTGCTACTTTTTTGCCTGATCCTTCAAACAACGCCTTGGCTTGTGCCATATACAAAGGCGCGACCGTAGTATTAGAGATAATCATCACTTGCTTGGCTGGTACGTGTGGCAAAATTAACTCTGGACGACTCAATAAGCCTTCACCAATATGAATGGGATAAGAACGGTCTCCTAATTCGACCGTTAGGGTTTGCATGCGAGATGACATTAGGCTTTTGCTCCTTTCGCCTCGGGCCAGCCTCGATCAGCTAGCGCGTTTAAGATTTCTTGGACAACACGGGTAATCGACTTGCGCTCGGTATGCAAGATTACATCTGCTACCTCTTTATAAAAAGGTTCGCGCACTTTCATTAAGCGCGTCAGCACCGCTTCTGTATCGACATTTTGCAATAACGGGCGCGTGGTATCATGGCGTGTACGCTCAACAAGCTGCTTCACAGGTGATGACAGATAAATGACTGTGCCAAACTCCTTCAAAGCCAAGCGATTTTCTTCGCGAATCACCGCCCCGCCGCCCGTTGCAAGCACCTTGCGCGTACCATGCTCGACCAAGTCAGCAATAACCTGACTTTCGCGCAGCCGAAAACCATCCTCACCCTCGACATCGAAAATGGTACTAATCGACACCTTAAGACGAGCTTCAATTTCATGGTCGGAATCTATAAAAGGCAGGTCTAGTACTTGCGCCAGACGCTTACCCACCGATGACTTACCAGCCCCCATAGGGCCGACTAAAATAACGTTTCGTTTCTTATTCATGCACATTATTGTATCCTATTCCTTTTTATCCCGCTTGATAAGTGGACAAGACAAAGCAAAATTTATAGGAGACTCAGCATGCGCGGTCAGCTTTATGTGATTTCAGCCCCTTCAGGTGCAGGAAAAACCTCATTAGTCGCAGCACTATTACGCCAAGAACACAAGGTACGTGTCAGCGTATCGCATACCACCCGAGCACCTCGTCCAGGTGAGCAAACAGGCGTTCACTACCATTTTGTTAGCCAAGCTGAATTTGCTCAACGTATCAGCGAAGGAGACTTTTTAGAGCACGCTCAAGTGTTTGACAATTTCTATGGTACATCGCAACAAGCGGTTGAAGCAATGCTCAATAATGGATTGGACGTTATTTTAGAAATTGATTGGCAAGGGGCACAGCAAATTCGTCGCATGCGTCCCGATATGATTAGCATCTTTATCACTCCACCGTCAATCGAGGAACTACGCATACGCTTAACAGGTCGTGGGCAGGATAGTGAAGAAACCATCAATCGTCGCATGACCGACGCTGTGAATGAAATGCGTCACTATAGTGAGTTCGATTATTTGGTCGTCAATGATGCGTTTGATTTAGCACTAGGCGAGTTAACAACCATTTTTCGTGCCCAACGTTTACGCTTACACAGACAAGCAGCAGAACATCAGCAATTATTGATTGCATTAACGGCCTAATACTGGCAAAGTGTTCTGATTGCCTTTTGGCCGCTCGTGACAGGGATTATCATGAAATACGTATCAAATACAGAAAACATGTCCGCACCAAACAAACATCAGCCACAGTTGGCACTTATTTTACTCTGCTTATCCGCTGTTTTTGCCGCCCCATCTGTGTTTGCTGCTGCGCCCAAGAATGTCTTTATCTTGCATTCTTACAGCCAAGAATACGATTGGACAAAACGTCAACATGAGGGCTTTGTTTCAATCTTAAATCAAGATCCTGTCAATACGCCAACCATCAGTACCGAATACCTTGATACCAAACGGCTCGCCTATAACGAAGACTACGCCAAAACTTTCGATGGCATTCTTGCTCAAAAATATAGTCATTATCATCCCGACCTCATCTATGTCAGCGATGATAATGCGATGCAATTTGCCTTGTCTTATCTTCAGACGCGATTTCCACAAACACCCATTTTCTTTTCTGGCATTAACGACTTTACCGTTATTAATAAAATCGATAAAAAGCTGGTAACAGGGACTTTTGAAAAAAAGGATATTGCTACTAACTTAGGATTAATCAAACAACTCGCCCTACCTTATCATAAAGTCATTCTACTGGGCGATAACAGCAGTACCGATAAAGCAATTGCGCAAGAAGCACGTGGTGCACTGCTACAATACGAACAGTTCAGCACACAAATTTTTTCTTTTGAGCAGTTTGAACAGATTTTAACCGCTGTTAAACAGAATCCAGATGCATTAATTGTTTTAACCACCATTGGTGGCTGGAAAGATGAACAGGGACAAGCCATTGCACCTGCCAAATCCATCCACTTGCTTGCACAGCTACAGCAACCGATTATTGCCATGGAAGATGGTTATATTTTTGATGGCGTCATTGGTGGCTATGTTACCAGTGGTAGCAGCCAAGGCAGTTATACAGGACAAATGGCACGAGCCTATCTCAACGGCACTGCTGTGGTGAATATGCCACCGATATTGACCAGTCCAAATGAGTTTATTCTGGATGTGAAATCCCTCAATGCACTGCATATCGACTTGCCCAACGAATTAAGTCAGCAAGCAATTTTACTTCATCCACAACCAAGTTTTTATGAACGTGAAAAGCAACTCATTATTAGCAGTATCTATGGCTTAATCGCATTGCTCTTGGTTGGTAGCATGATTGCGCTACGCATCTTATCATGCAACAACAAACAACTTCAGTTGGCGTAAATACAAAGCGAAGCTGCTAGTCAGGCAAAAAGCGAGTTTTTAGGCAGCATGAGCCATGAATTACGCACCCCGCTTAACGCCATTCTCGGCTTTTCACAACTCATTAGCTTAGAGGCGCAGGATAATGCAGAAATTAGCGACTTTTCACAAGAAATTGAACGCGCTGGTAATCACTTATTATCTCTTGTTAATGATTTAATTGATTTATCGCGCATTGAGTCGGGCAAACTCGATCTTTCGATGGAACCAATCACGCTCAGTAGCTTAGGATTAGATAGCATCGCGCTGATTAATCCATTGGCAGAAAAACATCATATTCACCTGCACAATCAACTCACCCATCATGATGACATTGTCATCCTTGCTGATCCGTTACGCTTAAAACAAGTGATTATTAACTTACTATCAAATGGGATTAAATATAACAAAACCAATGGTAGTGTTACCTTATCACGGACACTGACAGAACATCATGTACGCATTTTAGTGAAAGATACAGGGATTGGTATTTCCACCGAAAAACAAAGTCGCATTTTTAATGCTTTTGATCGTCTTGGTGCCGAATGTGGCACGATTGAAGGCTCTGGTATCGGACTGGTTATTACCAAACGATTAATTGAAGCAATGGGTGGCGGTATCGGTTTTGAAAGCACCGAACATCACGGCAGCACCTTCTGGCTCGAGTTTCCAATTCATGCCTATTGTATTACTCAAAATACGGCACAAAAAACGCTAGCAGATAAAACAGAAATAACGCAAACGACAACGCATTTACCTGTTGTACTCTGCATCGAAGACAATCCTGTTAATCTCAAGTTTATTAAAGCACTTTTTGCCAAACGCGATGGCATTGTGCTACTCGAAGCCTTAACAGGCGAAATGGGATTAACGCTTGCTAAAAGCCAGCATCCAGACCTAATCCTGACAGACATCCATTTACCCGATAGTTATGGCTATCAAATACTGGCGCAACTCAAAGCAGATCCCAACACAAAAAACATTCCTGTCATTGCCTTAACAGCAGATGCGATGAATGAAGACATCGTGAGAGCGCGTGAAGCAGGCTTTACGGGCTACATCACCAAACCGATTGACATCTATGCTTTCTTTGATTTAATTGATCATTATTTAGTCGAACAGCACTCATAAACAAAGGTCAGCAGTTAGCTGACCCTTTTTTCTTTTATGATGCGCAGATGTTAATTTAATCGTCGTGCTGCAGAAAAGCTAAGACGGAAACGCGCGATACGCTCCTGCATTTCTTGTGCCTGACTACGCATGGTTTCTGCTGCAGATGACGTTTCTTCAACAAGCGCGGCATTTTGCTGCGTTGACTGATCGATATCAGATACAGACTGAGTTACATCAACCACGCCGACACGTTGTTCGGTCATCGCGGTTGCAATACTGGCAATGGCAGTATCTGTATCTGTTAAACGTGTCTGAATGACCGCAAAAGCATCAACCGTCTGTGCAACCAGTTTATCTCCTGTATCAACCTTCACAACAGTCTGATCGATTAAGGTTTTAATATCTTTAGCAGCATCGGCAGATTTACCTGCCAAAGCACGCACTTCAGAAGCAACCACCGCAAAACCACGACCATGCTCACCCGCGCGCGCCGCTTCCACGGCAGCATTTAATGCCAATAAATTGGTTTGGAAGGCAATCGAATCAATCAAGGAAACGATCGCGGTAATTTTTTGGTTAGCCTCACCAATTTCACGCATTGCCTGAACCGTCTGATCCATCAACACAACACCGTTTTGCGCTGCTTGCTGTGTATTGGCAGCCATAACACGCGCCTTTTGTGCATTATCTGCTGTTTGCGCAAGACCATGCGTAATGTGCGTCATGTTAGAAGCAGTTCTTTCAACAGACAAGGCTTGTGCCTGTGTACGACTTGAAAGTTCGGTATTACCCGTTGCAACCTCGCCAGCAGCCTGCGCCACGACACCAGAAGCGCGAGCAATATCGAGCAAGCTATCATGAATACTGCGCACCCCCATATTAAAGGCTTGTGCAATACTCATCAATTCACCCTGATACTGCCCTTTAATTTGTACCGTCAAATCGCCCTTTGCCATCGCTTCAGCCGCTGCACCTAACTCATCCATACTAGCACGCAAAGCACGAACAGAACCGTTCACACTATCTTTTAAACCAATCCAATCGCCTTTTGTTTCGATGGTTAATTCGCGACTGAAATCACCTGCAGCAATCGCGCCCATACTGGCATTAATTTGGGCAATCGTTTGACCCAAATTTTGCAAAGCACTATCCACCTGCTGGCGCATATGCGCTTCAACGCTCGTATCCATACGATAAGCAAAATGACCATTGCCTAAGGCATCCATTGCTTGTGCTAGGGCATTCATATTATTTTGTAATGCCGCAACAGCCGTATTCATATTAATCTTTAACACACCCAAGTTACCAGGTAAGTCCGCAGTAATGCGCTGACTAAAATCACCTTCCGCCACCTGATTCAAAACAGTATTCACACTAGAAAGCGAATGTGACAGCATCGACAACAAGCCATTGACTGCTGTTGCCATTTGTCCCATTTCATCGTCACGCATACCAACAATTGGCTGCTCAAAAAGACCTGTTTGCTGAATTTTTGCGAGTTGTACTTGCATCTGTGCAATTGGTCGAGAAACTTGCGCCCGAATAACGAACCACACGACAAACATAATACCAAGAACTAATGCTAGCATAATGCCTTCTAGCGTATGCGCAACCGCATCTAATTCGGCAAAACGTGTCGCTAAAGAAGACTTATCAAAGCCCAATAAGTGGTAACCAATAATTTCATCTTTGGCATTCATAATAGGAAGAACACTCACGACACGCGTTTCATCTTGCCAATAACCATCTGAAACCGCTTGATCAATAGGTACTGAACCATACCACTGTTGTGACTTTTCTCTAAATTGCGTTTTATGCGCAAGCACATAACTACCAAATCGTGGATTGTCTTTACCTTTTTTAAAGGTTTCTAACGCTTTATCATTAAGCAAAGAAATATGATAATAATCTTGCTGCAACAGCTCATCGTTAATTGAACCAAAACCAGAACGGAACTCTAGCACACCGATAGGCTTACCTTTATTTGTCACAAGTGTCATACTGGACATAACCAGACCACCGCTCGACAAATCAATACCAATGTGTGAATGCTCTTTACCAGACAAAATCTCTTTTACACCAGCACGATAAGTACCATCCTTACCACGTCCCATATCAGGTTCGGGGTGATAGGTACGCAATAGAAAATTACCATCGCCATCAACAATTAAAAACTGTATGTTTTTAAATTCTGTTTTTTGTGCATATTCATCAGAGATATATTTAAGGACATCTGCTAATGCTTCATGGTCTTGCAAAGCAACATTGGTTCTAACGGTAGAACTACTGGCTATTGCCACAGCTGCCCCAATACCTGCATTCAACTTAGACTCAACGCGACTTTGAAAAAGTACAATTTCTTGCTGCCTAAACGTCTCTATTGCCGACTCTCTCAGTCCCTGCTGAATACTATTGGTCAATAACACACCTAATACAAATAAAATCAAAGCTATTGCGCCAATCCACAGCAACATTCTTGAAGAAATACTACGCATACTAAAAATCCTCTTTAGCCACACTTAACAAGCATGCAATAAAATGTAACAAATCATCATGATAAGCATTCGCTTATACTTTTTCTTCCGCCAAGTATATCATTAAATAGTAAGTAATAAGAACTGATATTATCCCGATATGTTTTCAACAACAAATAAGAAGGAACGAGTATAAGCATACATTTTTTGCAGCTCTAATTTTCACATTCACAAGGGTGTATCGGCACAAACGCTATTTTCTGTTGCCTGCATCTTAAAAAAATAAGCTTGGCGCAAAGTACTACTTTTATCCTCTTTTTTCAGTTATAATTAAGGGTCAATAAGTGGATTAAAGAGGTTTGTATGGCGCGTGTGACAGTAGAAGATTGCCTAGATCAGGTAGAAAATCGTTTTGAATTGGTGCTTGTTGGTGCAAAACGTGCTCGCCAATTATCACGTGGGGCATCTGCTACCATCGAGTGGGAACAAGATAAACCGACTGTTGTTGCCTTACGTGAATTAGCTGCGCATAAAATTGCACCTAAAACCATCATGGCTGACGAAGAAACGCCACCCTATTTCTACTAAGGTCTGATACAGATGGATATGGATTGCGGCAACACGCCACCAAAAGAAGATGGCACTTTGCCAGATCCTGTCTGTCTACAAACCTTACTCAACAAAACACCCTACCTCAAACTAGAACAACAAGCGCGTCTGCGTACTGCTTTTTGGTTTGGTGCTCAAGCCCATCAAGGGCAAGTGCGTAAAAGTGGCGAACCTTATATTACCCATCCGCTTGCTGTGGCAGGCATTCTTGCCGATATTCACCTTGACGTTGACAGCCTAACTGCCGCCATTTTACATGATGTGGTCGAAGATACGCCCATTAGTCGCAGCGATATTAGTGCACAATTTGGCGAAGATGTTGCCAACCTCGTGGAAGGGGTTACGAAACTCGGTAAAATCGAATTTTCTAGCCCACAAGAAGCACAAGCGGAAAATTTTCGTAAAATGATCATGGCAATGGCACGCGATTTACGGGTCATTTTAATCAAACTTGCCGACCGCTTGCACAATATGCGCACCCTCGGCAGCATGCGCCCCGACAAACGTCGCCGCATTGCCCGTGAAACCCTCGATATTTACGCGCCTATTGCTGCACGTTTAGGGATCAATGCATGGCGGATGGAACTTGAGGACCTGTGTTTTACAGCGAAATATCCCGCACGAGCACGCGTATTGGCTGAAGGTGTGCGTAAGTCTCGCGGCAATCGCAACGAGCTTGTTGCACAAATCAGCAACACCATTATTCATCGCCTTGAGCAAGAAGGCATCCATTGCGATGTCAAAGGACGCGAAAAGCATCTGTTCAGTTTGTACAAAAAAATGAAACAGAAACATCTTCATCTCAATGAAGTAATGGATATTTATGCTTTTCGTATCATTGTCGATAATGCCGATGCCTGCTATCGCACACTCGGCATGATTCACTCGCTTTATAAACCCTTACCAGGGCGTTTTAAGGACTATATTGCGATCCCAAAACCTAATGGCTATCAGTCATTGCATACCGTCTTGTTTGCAACACAAGGCGTACATATCGAAGTACAAATTCGTTCGGTCGATATGCATATGTTGGCAGAGCATGGCGTTGCGGCACACTGGTCTTACAAGCTGAATGGTTCATCACGCGTTGCTGCCACCGATCAACGCGCGCAAGAATGGATTCGACATCTGCTTGAAATGCAACAAAGCGCGGGCAATTCGCTCGATTTTTTAGAAACCGTTAAAATCGACTTGTTTCCCGATAGTCTCTACGTTTTTACCCCAGACGGTGATATTAAAACGCTCCCGCGTGGGGCAACGGTTGTTGATTTTGCATATGCTGTTCATACCAATTTGGGTCATACGTGTATTGGCGCACGCGTTAACAAAATGCCCGTGCCACTTAAAACACAACTCCAAAATGGTCAAACGATTGAAATTGTGCGTGGTAGCATGCCCTCACCTAATCCGAACTGGCTTGACTTCGTGACAACAGCAAAAGCGCGTAGTCAAATTCGCCATTACCTCAAAAATCAACATAGCGAACATGCTATTGCCCTAGGCGATCGGCTACTAAAAAAAGCATTGCATACATTAGGCGTACCAGACACACCAATTTCTGCCAAACAACAGCAACATTTACTACTCGAACTCAAAGCCGCCGATTGGAGCGAGTTATTAATGGCGATTGGGCTAGGAAATCGCTTACCTGCCCTCGTCGCCAAGCAAATTACCGATGGGTTAAATGAAAGCAATCCGATACCCACACTGCCGCAACCTTTACATATTTCAGGAACAGAGGGACTTGCTCTCAGCTATGCGCACTGTTGCCATCCCATTCCGGGTGATTCCATTATGGGATTTATTAGCAGTGAGCGTGGCTTAGTGATTCATCGTACAGGTTGCCCTAACTTATCTAATTTCCGCAAACACCCCGAAAAATGGCTCGATGTTCAATGGGAAGTGGGAATTAATAATGAATTTCCTGTTGCCATTACCGTTGAAACGCAAAATAAACGAGGCGTACTCGCAATGGTTGCCAATACCATTGCAACTGCAGAGTCCAATATTGAACATGTTGATAATGCAGATAAAGACAATCACCATAGTGTTATGCACTTTACGATTACCGTCCGCGATTTAGATCATTTACAAAACGTGCTACGTCGCCTGCGCAATATGCCCGATGTTCTAAGTGCTGAGCGAGATTCCGCTTAGTTGTCATCGTAAAAATCACGCGAATTTATTCACATGCTCTTAACCTTCGTTATGTTGTACATTTTCATTTCCCTTGCTGTTAGCATATGGGCTGCGCGACGCGTCCATTCAGCAAAAGATTTCTATACGGCTGGGCGTTCCTTGCCGTTAAGCATGGTTACTGCCATGATGTTTGCGGGTTGGTTCGGTGCTGAAACCGTGCTTGGCATTCCTGCTACCTTTATGGAAGAAGGGGTTATTGGTTTAATTTCCGATCCTTTGGGTGCAGCAGCCTGCCTCATTATTTTCGGTGCCTTTTTTGCCAAACGGCTATACCGTCTGAATATGATGACCATCGGTGATTTCTATCGTCGTCGCTATGATCGTGGTATCGAGGTCATTACGGGTTTAGCAATTGCCCTCTCTTATTTGGGTTGGGTTGCGGCACAAATTACTGCCTTAGGCATGATGATTCATTTGTTATCAGCTATGATGATTAGTATTGAGCAAGGGATTATGCTCGGAACAGCTATCGTACTTGTTTATACCATTGTCGGCGGGCTTTGGTCGGTAGCAATCACAACATCAATCCAAATTGTGATTACGGTTATCAGTCTAAGTAGTATCGCTTGGCTATTCGCTAACCAAGCAGGAGGCTTTGAGCTGGTTATCAATCATGCTGTTGAAAACAAGGCTTTTAGTTTGCACGAAGAAGTCACGCCGCTCTTAGCACTTGCGATGCTCACCTCATTTATCACCCTCGCTTTTGGTTCTATCCCCCAGCAAGATGTGTTTCAACGCGCCAATGCAGCACGTAATGAAAACATCGCAGCATGGAGTGCAATTTTGGGCGGCAGTCTGTACTTGCTTTTTACGGCTGTACCTCTGTTTATGGCATATACGGCGAAATTGATTGACCCGACACTTGTTAGCCAACTCATGGCGACAAATAGTGAATCTTTACTACCACAGATGATTGAACAACATCTTCCCTTAGGGGCGCAAGTTATTTTTTATGGCGCGTTGGTTGGCGTTATTATGGGTACATCTGCAAGTACCCTGCTTGCACCAAGCTTTATGATTACAGAAAACCTACTCAAAGGGCTTTTCCGCAAACCGCTTAATGACCAGCAAACCTTGCTCTTAACCCGTATTGTCTTAGTTTGTTTTGCGATGCTGGTTTGTTGGTACGCGCTTTGGTCACGCGAGCAAGACACAGGCATTCATGCGATGGTAGAAGCTGCT
This sequence comes from Thiomicrospira cyclica, assembly GCA_020726325.1. Taxonomy (GTDB): domain Bacteria; phylum Pseudomonadota; class Gammaproteobacteria; order Thiomicrospirales; family Thiomicrospiraceae. The sequence continues at coordinate 11,660 of DYST01000037.1, forward strand.
TATAAAGTGACACTTGTTGTTGCTTTTGTACCTTTGGTTGCAGGATTATTTTGGTCGAAAGCCAATCAGGTTGGCGCTTGGTGGTCTGTTAGCTTGGGCTTAATAACATGGATTAGCTTAGAAATTGCTTTACCCGAAAGTCCTGTTGGCGCACAATGGTGGGGGTTGGTAGCGGGTAGTTTTGGCATGATTTTTGGCAGCAACTTTGGCTGGAAAGCAAAATAAACCACAAACAATGCAAAATAGACCGTTTAGCTACTTTTGCAGTAAACTTCCTTTAAGTCCGACAGGCTGCTAGCTTACTAACGCAACTGGTAACGAATGGGCAAAGATAAGATCCATTCTTGCTTATTCAGCTCTGCTGGAATTGGTGGCAGATAACCTTGCAACCCTTGGGTAAAAATATCAACCGCAGCCACATCTAAACTTTGCGAACCACTGGATTCAACAATGCTAACCTGAGCAATTTTTCCTGATGCTAAAATAGTAAAACGCACTAACACTGTCCCCTCCTCTCCCAAACGACGCGCTAAGGCAGGGAAGGTTTGCAAGGCAGCAATGCGTCCATGTACCATCGTGCGATAAGCAGCAGCAATATCTTTCAGTGCAGATACAGACAAAGCGGGCAGTTGCTTTGCTTCAACTTCTGTTGGCTCTTGACTCGCTTGATTTGTTATCCGACTTGTCTCTTCTGGCGGTTGTGGTGCTGTTGGCAAGGGCGCAATGATTTGTTCCCCGATACTTGCTGGGACACTGGGCAAGGCTTGCTCACTAACCGCCTTATGTGCATCGCGTTCACTGACGGAGCTACGAGGGGCTGCTGGTGCGGCAGCATGCGTTTTTACAGCACGTTTTTTTGCTGGTGCAGGTAAAGCCAAATCTGGCAAAGCAGCAACTTTTTGTGCCGCATCTGGCGCACTCGTAATTAAGCGCATCGTCGCAGTAATATTTTTAAGCGGCTCAGCCTCTTGCGGCCATTGCCATTGAGTAAATAACCACAATAACAGTAACACATGAATCACTAAGGCAATAAAAAGAGAAACGCCGCTTCGTCGCGCTGCTGAAATAGGTTTCATTATTTAGGTTGAGTATGCACAGATAATAACGGCAACCTCATCCCTTGCAACACATCAAGTACCGCCACAGCCGAACCAAATTTGACTTCTTGGTCAATAAAGACATCCACCGCCGTTTCTCGGCTGACCGTTGCCATCCGTGTTGCCAGTGTTTCCAGTGCAACAACTTCATCTGCAACACGAATCATGCCCGTTTTATCTAAAACAATAGCAAGACGCTCCCCTTGCGACTGAACAGCGCTACCATGCTCTGCTTTTGCCAAATCCACATCTAACTCTTGCTGCACAACAAAGGTTGCAGTCACTAACACCATCGCTAGCAATACCAGCATCACATCAATGAGCGGAACAACATTAATTTCATCAAACTTTTTCATGCTCTCTTTCTCGTTTACTGCTGTAAGCGACGCACTTCTTGCCAACGCAAGGTTAGAACCTCTACTTTACGATTGAGCGCGTTATAAGTAAACATACTCAAAATTGCAAGCGAGATACCAGCAGCTGTTGCTTTAAGGGCAAAAGCTAAACCGACCATCACCGCTGCCGTATCGAACTTACCCCCCTGTGCGAGATCAAAAAAAGTAACCAAGACACCCAATACTGTACCCAATAAACCAACATATGGCGCATTCGAAGCAACCGTTGCAATTAAGGTTAAATTTTCAGTTAAGGCAATGGTTAACGACTCTGGTGTTGCAAATTGCATCAACGCGCCTTTTAAGCCACGATAGAACCACCAACGCTCAATAATCGCCCACAACCATAATAGACTCATCAAACCCAACAAACCAAAAATGACGGGGTCTAACCAAGCCTTTAATGTCACAATCCACATTTAATCTACTCCTTCCCTATTTAGCGTTGTTATTTCGGGTGCAGCGATGACATCAACAGCAGCAGACAGTTCAGCACCATCATAATCTTCGAGCTGATTTGAACGCATGACTTTAATCACAAAATTAACATATCCCTGTCCTAGCTCCGAGTAGTTTAACAAGGTTTTTGCAAGCTGCAAACCCGAAGGAACATGACCTAATAAACGATGATGCATACGCTCCATGCGTGCTGATTGATAAGCACCCTTCGTATTGAGAATATGCATATAAAACGCTACCGACGCTTGCGCCGACTTAAAACGGCGATATTCGCCAACAATACCTTTAACTTTAACGCCACAGTTTGACGTAAAACACATAATACCAAAAAAGTTATGGGCTTCCTGTGCTAACCGTGATGTCCCCCATCCTGTTTCAATTGCTGCTTGCGTCAAAACTAAAGAAGGCGGCACGCGATCCAAGCGATGCAGTAAACTTTGCCAAAATTCTAGCGTAAAATTTTTTTGCGCATCGTCAATATCAACCTCATAATCGGTAGCAATATCGACTAACCATTCTTTTTGCGCTAAGGATAAAGCATTCGTTTGCCACAACTGATATAACTCAACCGCTTCCTGACGTAAAACACCAATTCTTTCATTTTCTTGGCTAATCAATGGCAGCAACCATGCAATAAAACTTTGTTTACGCGTATCAGACGAACTAATCGCTGCAAAATTAGGGGCAGGAACCAATGTCACCATCAAAGCAACCGAGGTATGATCGCTACGTTCATCTAAAATGACTTTTTGCTGCACAAGTGGGGTTTGCTGAGATAAGGGCTGACCATGCGTTGAGACACTCAACCACCAAGCTAACAAGGCAAGGAAAACGGCAAGGTATGGCGATGCCATGCCCCAACAACGCAAACAAGTCATTTTAACCCACCCCTATCCACATAGATCCCATTAGGGCTTGCCAGATGGTTAGCCCGCCAAAAAGTGCGATACTCGCTGCGGCAACAGGACGCAACCACCACTGCTGCTGTAAGCGCGTCAACCAGAACGCACTCACGCCCATCAGCATTAAATTAGGCAAAGTGCCTAAGCCAAATGCCAACATCACCAAGCCGCCATCCCACCAAGAACCACTGGATAACGCTAGCAATAACGTTGAATAAACCAAACCACAGGGCAAACATCCCCAAAGCAAGCCAAAGGTATAAGCACCAAGCAAATGACGCACTGGCAAAAAACGACTCCGCCACCTTGCAGAAAAACGCCCCCACCAACCACCCGCTAAACGCTCTAATTGCGTGGGTAAAGACGACCAGCCTAATAACCATGCCGCCAAAATAAGCATCCAAACACCCGCGAAGAGCAATAACCAGCGCTGCACGGATAGCAAAGAACCTGCCTCGACAAATACCATGCCGACAACACCTGCAATCGCCCCAAGGACAACATAACTGCTGATACGCCCAAGATTATAAGCCAGCTGCATTTGCGCCACGCGCACGGGCTTCACTTGAATTTCTGCTGCTAACGAAAAGGTAAACGCACCAGCCAAAGGACCGCACATCCCTAAGCAATGTACTCCGCCTAAAAAACCAACGAGCATCGCTGTTATCAGGGTATCAACCATCATGGATTGCCTGTTTTAAGTACACCAACCAATCGGCTAACGCTTGTTCGAGCTTATCGGAATTATCAATCACCAACGCCCCCGCTGGCGGCATAAATTGTGTTGCCCGCAACAATCGCTCTGCAATTTGTGCTTCTGATTCTCGCCCACGACTTCGCAACCGTTGCGCTAATATCAATGCGTCACAATGCACCCATACAGGAATTAACGGGATAGCCGCTAAATCACACTGCGCTTGTACTTGAGCTAAATGCGCGCGCGAACCATTAACCACCACGGTTACACCCGACGTTAACCAGGTTAACACTTCACGACCAACAGCATAGTGCAACTCATGCGATGCCCATGTTAGCCAAAAAAGCCCTTTTGTATCACGCACAGCAAACTCAGCTGGGGTTAAGCCAATAAAATTCTCACCGCCAGCACTGGCAGGACGTGTAATGTAACGGTGTGCAAAGGCGATTGCTTCGCCATCCAGTGCCTGACGAGCGGCATTCATTAATGCGTCTTTACCCGCCCCTGATGGGCCTATAACATAAAACAATGAGGACATCGCAGCTTACTTGTATGTTGATTAATCGAATCAGAAAGCGCATTATAATAGGTTAATACCTAATCTGCATTTTAATAGGGAGACAATAAGCACTTTGTCATCTCATTGTCACACCACGATATGATAATGATTACACTGACTTCAAGAGAAAAAACGATTATGAATACGCCAAGCTGCCATGCGATAGAGCCAAACTACAACCCCTTCATCAACCGTGAAATATCGGTACTTGCTTTTAATCGTCGCGTATTAACGATGGCGCTCAATAATGATTATCCTTTATTAGAGCGTTTACGTTATTTATGTATTTCTTCGAGCAATTTAGATGAGTTTTTTGAAATTCGCTATGCTAGCTTGCTCGAACTCGCAAAAGATCCTGATGCCCGCACTAAGCCCGATGGCATACGTCCAGTTGATGCACTCGCACAGGTCAATGAAACTGCGCATACACTCGTTAATGACCAATATGACACCCTACAAAACATTGTCCTGCCTGCGTTAGAAGATGCTGGTGTGCGCTTTTTGCGTCGCGATCGCTGGACGGATGAAATTAGCACGTGGGTTGCTGATTATTTTGACAATGAACTACAACCGCTACTCACACCATTAGGGCTAGACCCCTCTCACCCTTTCCCACGCTTGTTAAATAAGTCACTCAATTTTATTGTCCCTATGTCGGGACGCGATGCTTTTGGGCGTTTGGGTGAGCTCGCTGTGGTACAGGTACCGCGTGCCTTACCGCGCATTATCCAACTTCCTGCAATGTTAACAGGCAATGCGCACGACTTTATCTTTCTATCGTCTGTCATTCATGCCAATGTGCAAAAGCTTTTTCCTGGTATGGAGGTAAAAGGTTGTTATCAATTCCGTGTGACACGCAACTCAAACCTATTCGTCGATGAAGAGGAAGTTGATGATTTATTAACCGCATTACAAGGTGAGTTGTCATCACGCAAATATGGCAATGCTGTCCGTCTAGAAGTAGCAGATAACTGTCCCGATAACATCGCCGACTACCTATTGCAGCGTTTCCGTTTACCTGCAAACGCATTATTTAAGGTTAATGGACCTGTTAATTTACATCGCTTATCGACCGTACCTGATATGGTTGCACGTCCCGATTTGCTCTTTACTCCTTATACGCCAAGTGTTCCTGCAGTCTTTGAAGATGCAGGCAGCCTAGAATGTAAAGTGTGTAGTATTTTCGATACCTTAAAAGCACAAGATATCCTTTTGCACCATCCCTTTGAATCTTTCGCGCCCGTGGTTAACTTCATTCGTCAAGCAGCATCCGATGATCAAGTGCTTGCCATCCGCATGACCCTGTACCGTACAGGCTCTAACTCTGCCATTGTCGAAGCGTTAGAGCAGGCTGCAAAACGGGGCAAAGAAGTAACTGCTGTTATTGAGCTTCGCGCCCGTTTTGATGAAGATAACAATATTCAGCAAGCCACTCGCTTACAAGAGGCTGGTGCGCACGTCGTTTATGGTGTTGTTGGCTATAAAACTCATGCTAAAATGATTTCTGTCTTACGCAAAGAAGTGACTGGACTGAAGTACTATACCCATCTCGGTACAGGTAATTATCATGCTGGCACGGCGCGTGTTTATACCGACTTTGGTCTGATTACCAGTGCTGCTGATATTGGTCGCGATGTTAACCGCATTTTCCAACAACTGACCAGCTTTGCTAACGTCACCGACTTAGAAGTGCTTTGGCAAGCCCCTCACACCTTACATCGCAATATTAAAGCAGCGATTGCACAAGAAGCTGCCAATGCACAAGCGGGCAAGCCTGCACGCATCATTGCTAAAATGAACGGCTTACAACAACGCGATGTCATTGAAGCACTTTATGCTGCCAGTCAAGCTGGGGTACAAATTGACCTCATCGTGCGCGGTATGTGTAGCCTACGCCCTGGTGTTGCTGGCTTATCTGAAAACATTCGTGTGCGCTCGATTTTAGGACGCTTTTTAGAACATCACCGCGTTTTCTATTTTGAAAACAATGATAAGCCAATGATTTGGCTTGCCAGTGCCGACTGGATGAGTCGCAACCTACTCTCTCGTGTTGAAACCTGTTTCCCTATCCGTGATCCAGAACTGGCTAAACGCGTCTTTGACGAGGCTCTGAATGTCTATCTTAAAGATACGAATAGCTGGCAACTGTGTAGCAATGGTGATTACATTCAACAGCAACAGGATGGTGATACGGCATTTAGTGCGCAGCAAACATTAATCGAAAAACACCACAAATAAACTAGGCTGACGTAGAATGCACTTATCTTAGGGAAGGCTAACCCTTTTAGGTTATATAGAAGTTCCCCTTATTTGATACTAAAACTTAGGCAACAATGAATCCAATTACTTACGCAGCAATTGACTTAGGGTCAAATAGCTTCCATCTCATTATCGCGCGCGAAGTCGATGGGCAATTACAACTGATCGATCGGCACAAAGAAACCGTTCGCCTGCGTATGGGACTTGACCCAATGGGCAATTTAGACCATGCAGCGCAGGAACGTGCACTTGCTTGCCTAACACGTTTTGCCCAGCGTTTGCGCGGCATTGAAGCACCGCATATTCGTGCCGTTGGCACAAATACGCTACGCCTTGCCAGTAATGTCGGTGACTTTTTGCAGCGTGCCGAAGCGGCATTAGGGGCGCAAATTGACATCATCCCTGGACATGAAGAAGCTCGACTCATTTATCTTGGTGTATCACACTTTCTACCTAAAGATGACAGTCAGCGCCTTGTTGTTGATATTGGTGGTGGTAGTACTGAGTTTATTATTGGTACACACTTTAATCCAAACTCAATGACCAGCACCGAAATGGGCTGCGTAGCAGTTAGTCAATCATTTGATTTGATTACACAAATTACTCATGATAACTTTTATCATGCCGTTAAAGCTTGTCAGTTAGTGTTGCGTCCACACGTACCCAAATTACGCACATTAGGTTGGGATAGAGCTATTGGTGCGAGCGGCAGTATTAAAGCCATTTGTGATATTCTCAATCAAAATGCTTGGTCTAATGATGGCATTACCCTTTCGGGTATGTACGCATTACGTGATGCGCTCACAACGGGCAAAAAATTAAGTGAAATTAAACTCGCTGGCTTATCAGAAGATCGCAAACCTGTTATTGGTGGTGGTTTAGCCGTGCTCATCGCTGCTTTTGAGCTACTCGACATCCATCGTATGCATGTTTCATCGGGAGCATTACGCGAAGGACTGGTGCTGGACATGCTTGGGCGTGTACATCACACCCAAGACGCACGCGAAGCAAGCATCCTATCATTAATTGCCTCTAGTCGTATCGATCGTGCGCAAGCGCATCGCGTTGCCAGTTGTGCGTCCCTATTTTTTGAACAGGTTCATATTGCGTGGCAATTACAACACCCAACACTACCCTTAGAACAACTCCTACGTTGGGCAGCCTTATCCCATGAAGTTGGTTATTTTATTTCTAGCCGAAAATATCGCCAGCATAGTGCCTACATTTTAGAAAATGCAGATTTGGCTGGTTTTAACCAAGAAGAGCAAAAACTGCTCGCTTGGTTGACACTCTATCATCGTTCAAAGTTTAGCGTTAAAGACATGATTAGCTTAGAAGAAGAGTTCAGTGAACTCATGCTTAAACTCTTGGTACTATTACGTCTTTCGACGCGCTTACACCGTGGTCGAGAACAGAGCATCATCCCACCCAACTTGAGTGTTTTCGGTAATCAACTTACCTTACAGTTTGCAACAGGTTGGCTAACAGAAAATCCACTCACCAAACTTGATTTAGAAATTGAGGTCAAACGTCTGGAAGGTGCTGGCTTTAATTTAGTATTGAGCGAATAGGCAGCCACAAAGCAGCACTGCAGTAACAACACCAGTGCTCAATGCCAGTACTCAGTGCAGCCAAGTTTTAAGCGGGCATTTCATCCGCCAACTCCAGCCAACCTT